>NZ_JBIEKD010000018.1:0-70403 GCF_043496955.1 Thalassobacillus sp. B23F22_16
GGTAGGATCGGTTTTGGTATCCTTCCCTTTATGCGGAGGCATCCAAGTGTTTCGGAAGAAAACACGCGGAAGAAAAAGTGGCCCGCTGAGTGATCTATTTTTGTCCACTTTATTGACAGAATTCCAATACAGCGCATATATAGAACGATTTGTCTCTCTTACAAAGGAATTGTCTCTCTTAACGTGAAGGAAATCATCCCCCGCTGACCGGCGGGATAAAGGCAATCGTGTCTCCTTCTTTTACGACAAAGTCACCATTAGCATACTCCTCATTGACGGCTGCCATCGACGTATCGATTTCGTCCAGCTGATAGCTGTCTTTCAGCATTCCCTTCACTTCTGCGATGCTTTTATTGACCGCCTCCAGCTGCAATTCTGCTTTCCCTGCTTTTTCCTGCAGTCCTGCAAACAACAGAATTTTATTCATGTCAGATCCTCCTCGTCTGGTTGTCCTTTCGGATAAGCTTTTTGTTCTTTCTGATCACCGATCCACTCTTCACCGTTTTCCCAGTGCTCTTTTTTCCAAATGGGCACGATTTCTTTAATGCGCTCGATCGCGTAGCGACTCGCGTCATAGGAGTCGGCACGATGTGGCGTGGATACCGCAATGACGACGGCAATATCCGTAATATCCAGCCGGCCGATCCGGTGTGCGATTGCTGTGTCAGCGTCCGGCCATTTTTCTTTGATCTCTTCACCGATTTGGGCTAGCTTCTTTTCTGCCATCGGTACATACGCCTGATACTCTAATAATAGCGTTCGCTTCCCTTTGGTGAATTCACGGACCGTTCCAATGAATGTATTAATAGCACCTGCTTCTCTTCTAGTGACGAGATCGACAACTTCTTGTATATCCAAGGCCTCTTCTGAAATCCAAAACTTATTGCTCACGACTTACACCTCTTTGCACAAATATATCAATTCACCCAAATGCTCTTCAATCGTTTCGATATAAAATACCGGTACATCAACAGATGGCTCCATATCTTTCTCCCAGCAGACGACAGCACGGATATTGGCAATCTGATGAACCAGTTCGAAATCTTCTTTTGTTCGGGCCATCAGGATTTTTGGATATACTTCCCGCTTGTACCCTTCGATTAACAGCAAATTCGGTGAAAAGTTCTCATAAATGTTAATGAGCTGCTTGAGGGAAACGTCCAAACCTTTTCCGAATTCAAGCTGTAAGGAGCCGCCTCCTTCTACACCAGTCAAAAATGCCCCGGATTCCTGATGCTGAAAACTATCCGTTCCTGCATGCATCGGCTCTAAATTATCCGAATGCCCATGATGTTTTAATGACGCTGTTCTTAGCCCCTGTTCCGAAGCATAACGAATCAGGCGATTCATCATCGTCGTTTTCCCGCTGTTTTTAAAACCGATCACTTGAATGATCGGAAAAGATTGTGAGTCCGGCATAAGCTTCCCTCCACTCTATGTATATTGTAAAGCTTTTTTTCAAATAAAGCTGTGACAGATTCTTTAAATATCCTGGGTAGTCAAAAGGCTCTGCCGTTGTTGGCAGAGCCTCTCAAGAAGTAATCAATCTGGAATTCCTAGTGCGATTTTCGCGTAGCGACTCATCTTGTCCTTTGTCCAAGGAGGATTCCATACAATATTTACGTTGACTTCCTCTACTTCTGGAATATCGGCAAGTGCGCGTCTTACATCCTGTTCAATGACTCCAGCTAATGGGCAGCCCATCGCTGTCAATGTCATGGTCACTGTGCATGTGTTATTCTCGTCTACATCTACACCATATACAAGTCCAAGATTGACGATATCTATCCCAAGTTCAGGGTCAATGACGTTTTCAAGTGCGCCCATAAGATTTTCTTCTAATGCTTTATCCACGAATCTTTCCCCCTTCCTGAATGTTCATTCCTATTATAAACAAAATTCCACTGGGATTAAAATGATTCCTATCACTTATTCTTGATTAAATTGATGATCCATCCAATCGACCATTTCCAAAATTGCGAACCGGGTAACTTTATGATCTTTTCCAATCTCCCGTAAAAACCGGATATTTTCCGGATTTTTATAATGCTGGATCGCTTCATTATAGAAATCATAGGAATGTTCAAATGGTACGACAGGGTCAGCATCTCCATGCCAGAAGAAAATCGGCCGGCCATGAAGTTTTTCCATTTGCCTGGAAAGATCAATCTCGGCTAAAGAACTCATCAGTTCGTCAACCTGTTCAGCAGTGATCGGCATTTCGACGCCCATATTACGGACATCCGCCAGCATCTTTTCCGCAAATTCTACTGGTTTTGGTGAGCCCATCATAACGGCAGCACCATCCACCCAAGGAAATTGCGTCAACGCCGCCGCTGTTGTTACTCCGCCCATGCTTGTTCCAGCTACGACGAACCGTTTCCCTTTCGTCCATCCTTTTTCATCGATTGCAGTTTTAATCGTTTTTAATTCGTCCAGATTGGCCAGGACAATGTCCCAGAATTTGAATTGGAGTTCTTCCTGCGTTTGATCTACTTCTCTTTCGCCGTGATACATGCTGTCTGGAAGCAGGACACGGAAACCTTTCCGTGCTAACAGATAAGCTTGCGCAAGGTTATGTTCTTTTGCAGAAGTAAAACCATGGAAGTATGTAACTACTGGAAGCGGCTGGTTGTATTTTTCAGCTTCAACAATTACTAATACCGGGATTTCTTCAATAAATTCTCGATAGACCGTTACCATATCTCTTTGTCCCTTCTTTTCAAAAACTTTACGCAATTTTAAAATCATCCTAATATTGCCATCATATAATCAAATCGTAACATGGGTATACAGATTTTGAAAGCAGTATCACTTTCCAAATCAAAGGAAAACCGATACACTATAGAACAACGAGGTGAAAAGATATGAGTAAACAACAGCATTTGATTGCATTGGACTTAGACGGTACATTACTGACCGATGAAAAAACAATCAGTGACCGAACTAAACGGGCGGTACTGAAAGCGAAAGAGGAAGGCCACGTAGTCGTCATCGCTACCGGAAGGCCGCATCGGGCCAGCATCGACTACTATCATGAACTCGGCCTGGGTACTCCGATGGTAAATTTCAACGGGGCGTTAATCCACCATCCGAAAGACCATCAATGGGATGCGCTCCACTCCCCGCTTCCGATCCGGACAGCAAAAAGCATTATCCATGACTGCTATGAGCTGGAAGTAAGAAACCTGCTGGCCGAGATCAAGGATGATGTCTATCTGGATCAGCATGATGAGGAAGTCATGGAACTTTTCCATGCGACCGGGGATACAAACCCAGTAACTGTAGGAAACTTAAAACATCAACTGAAAGAAGACCCTACTTCGTTACTTATTTATCCCCATGAACATCAGATTCCATCCTTGCGTCAAGGGCTGGAAGATAATCATGCCGAAATGATTGAACATCGAAAATGGGGAGCACCTTACCATGTTATTGAAATCGTCCGTAAAGGATTGAACAAAGCGGTCGGTCTAGATAAAATAAGTCGCTATTATCATATCCCGAAAGACCGGATCATTGCCTTCGGGGATGAGGACAACGATTTAGAAATGATTGATTATGCCGGTGTGGGCGTTGCGATGAAGAATGGAATTGATGAATTGAAAAGCATTGCCAAACACGTCACCCATTCGAACATGGAAGATGGCATCGGCAGCTTCCTGGAAGATTATTTAAAATTGAACACAAAAGCCATCTAACCCATATTTTGTCGAGGTATAAGAAAACCTATACGAGCCATAATAAGCTTGAGCGTTTTGAAAAAAACGTTCAGGCTTTTTTAATTCGGGAGGGTCTTGTTATGGCAAAGAACAACAAATCCAAACGATTTGTACAACAGGGTTCAGATGCTGTGAAGAAGCATGATGAACGGTTTCCTTATCGGGAACGCTTTTCAGACGTCGAACGAAAACGTGAAGAAGCTGACCGTCATACTGTAGGAGGTTTTTAGGATGGACAACAAGCAAAATAATAATAATATGATGCAGAATGCCATGAATGCAGCCAACCAGGGCGGCAACAACCTAATGCAGACTGCTAAAAATGCCGTCAACCGTATCACCAACGCAGGTCGCGGCCAATTCAACGAGCAGGAAAAGCAGGCGGCTCAACAGGCCATTCAGTCCGCTTATGCTGATAGTACTCCTGAAGAAAAGCAGCAGCTTCAGCAGCTTGAAGAGCAGTTACGACGCCATAACGAGCTGTAATTTATCACCCGCAACAAAAGAAGGCTGATCCAGTCACCTGGGTCAGCCTTTTGTCGTGTTTATTCTAATGTTTTCAACGCGTCTTCGATCTGCGTATCGCCTTCTACCATTTCAAATGTTTTACGGTAAGCATTAGCCTCTTCCAGGCAGGCAATCATTGTCTTCGCAACATCTGCACGTGCTACAGACCCGCGATCAACAGATTTTCCTACTTTGATTTTGCTCGTGCCCTCTTCATGAGTCAAGGCTCCCGGACGAACAATCGTGTAATCAAGCTCCGTGCTGCGTAAGTATTCGTCCGCTTCCCCTTTCATTTTCAAATAATACTCCAATTTCTCCGGTCCTTCTTCCGGATTGTCCGCTTTCATTGCGCTTAGCATAATGAACTTTGGTGCTCTGCCAAGCTTTTCGGTCTCTTTGATCAGGTTGATCGCGCCATCACGATCCACATCTTTCGTTTTTTCGGGTGGTGTGCTTGATCCGGAACCTGCCGCAAAAATCACAGCGTCCTTTCCTTTCACAGCATGCCCGACGTCACTCTCTAGATCAGCAAGAACCGGGATTCCTCCCAATCCTTCCATGTCCTCTTTCTGCTCTTCTTTTCGTACCATGGCATACGCCTCATGTCCGGCAGCATCCAAATACTGTACGAGTAATCGACCAGTATGCCCGTTCGCTCCAGCTACAAGTACCTTCATTCTATCCGCTCCTTGTCTACAAAAATTCTTTGCATATTTCATGTTTCACTCAGGCGCCTGTTTCAAACATGAATATCAGCTGTCCCGATAGGTCAGCTTCATGACAACTGCGTATAATCCATGACCGGCAGACCAGAAAAAAATTGCGGAAATGCTGTCAATAGCCGGTGTTTCCTTGACCGCTAATGCAGTAAGAGGGAAATAAGTCAGGCCTGCCAGGGTTGCCAGAGTCAATGCCAGTGACCATTGATGGGAATGACTATCTATCATGGAATTTCGCAATAAAAAGACAAAAACCATCCCTATTCCCCAGGAAATAATCAAATGGAAAAGCCATTCGACATAGACAGGCCAGTCAAACTTACCGATCCATGGTATGAAATCGACATTCATTAATAATGTATACACTTTAACACCGGTCGCTTTCTCCACTATCCAGAGGAAAATTCCAATGGCGAGACCGGCCGTAGTTCCTACCCATAATCCGTTCCGGTACATGATCCTCTCCCTTTCGTACCTGATTCCATATGTAACTTATTTTACCATTCCTATTATAGTGTTAACTCGGGTAAAAGAGAATCTTTTGTGAAACCGTAGATTTTTGATAAAATAAGAGCAGATGTATTGAGGAGGTTTTTAATGATGAGTGTAAAAGTAGAAGCAACACCGAATCCGAATGCAATGAAATTCACAACCGATTCCATGATTTTCAGCGGTGACGGAAGTGTATCTGTCATGGCGGGTCAGACAAGTGAACATGAAATATTGAACGATTTAATGGAAGTGGAAGGCGTGGATAACGTTTTCGGTTTCCAGAATTTCATTACCGTCAATAAGAAGTTCGATGCAGAATGGGACAACGTGACACCAAAAATCGAAGAGGTATTTGAAAAGCATAACTACTAAAGTCATCACTAATCGAGTATAAAATCCTAACGGATTTTATACTCTTTTTTACCTCTGAATAGATAACGAAATGAGTATTATTAAAATATTAAAAGCTTAGAGGTGTTTTAGTCTCTAAGCTTTTTGGTGTGCTGTATAGATGTATTTAGTATAACATTCATCCTTAGAACTGCTCTAGTGGAATATAGTTTACGTTAGCAGGGTTGCCACTCTTCGGATCGATTTCAAATAATGTTAAGGTAAGCGTCCCATATTCCGGCAATTGGTCTTCTGTCATGTCTAATTCAAGCTCGAAGGATGACCAGGACGGAGCTGCTTCACCGACTTCATGTGTCGTGTTTTCAATCAACATATTATGCCCGTCTTCGACATTGTATATAAACGAACCTTCAAATACTTTCGCTTCTCCAGTAATGACATAAGAACCATTCTCCCCTGAAACTTCAATGTTTCGGAACGCCTCCCCTTCTGCTGGAGCTTCAGAAGCGTCATCTCCCTGGGTAGAAGGATTGTCACCTTCCACAATAAAAGCTTTTGACACTTGGAATGGTTTCGACTCGAGTGTCTGGCTGTTAACCGAATTGGCTTCAATCGAAATTGCAGCATTATAGTCACCAGGTTCTACTCCATCCAACCATACTTCTTCAAAACTTAAACTGTCCCCAGGCTCTAAAGTTTTCGTTTCCAGGGCCTGAGTGAACATCTGACCTTCAGAAAAGCGGTATACTTCTTCATCAGCATCATTTTTAACGACAATTTCATACTTTTGACCGGAAGTGAAACCAAGTTCATAAGCTTCGTCTCCCTGGTTTTCTAAAGAAAACTGGAAGTGCACCTTGTTATTTTCCGGTTTGATTTCGGAATGCAACGCAAGGTCATTGACCGCTTTCTTGATTACATCATGGCTCTCCTCTTCATTTTCACTATTTGTTTCTTCCTCTTTCATGGTTTCTTCGGCTCCTTCATTCCCAGAATCCCCTTGGTTATCATCTGCTCCACAGGCTGCTGAAAAAATCAGTACCATCAACCCGAAAAAAAGCATCCATCCCCGTTTCATATACCGTCACATCCTTTATTTATATCCGTTCATCTATATAGACGTTCCACCTTTCCAAAAGTTACATTATTTGTCGTCTTTTCGGAAAAATCCGAATATCCCTGTAGTTTGTACGATATTCGTGAACGCCTGTGGATCGACTTCATTAATGATGCCTTGCAGGTCATATAGTTCATAGCGGGTAATGACCATCACAAGCATATTTTTATCCTGCTGGGTAAACGCCCCACGAGCCGGCAAAGTGGTGATGCCTCGTACCATTTTGGAATGGATCGCTTTTTCCAGCTCTGCAGCCTTGGTAGTAATAATCATGGCTGTAAGTTTCTCGTGACGGGTATGGATGGCGTCGATGACACGCGTTGTCACATATAACGTCAACAAGGTATACAAAGCGTTTTCCGGTTCATACAAAATCCCGGCCATGGCAATGATGACACTGTTTAATATAAGAAAATAAATTCCGATCGGACGGTCTTTCATTCGTGATAATACCATCGCTACGATATCAAGCCCGCCAGTGGAAGCACCCCATTTCAATGTCAGCCCGACACCGGCGCCCCCAAGCACCCCGCCGAAAACAGCATTCAGGATAATGTCCTCAGAAAGCTGTCTGACGGGTACAATACCAAGTGCAATCGTAGTGAAAGCAACTGACAATGCACTGTAGATCGTAAATCCTTTCCCTACTTTATACCACCCAAGGATAGCTACCGGAATATTCAGTAAGAACAGCAGCAAACCTGTACTTACCCCTGGTATCCCCAGGAAATCACCTAACACACTTGCTGTCAGCTGAGCGACACCTGTAAAACCGCTTGCGTAGACATTCGCTTCGATCAAGAATAAGTTCAGGGCAAATGCGTTTAAGATAGCGCCGAATATAACAACAATAATTCGCTTTAATTCAAATGAAAACATAAGGGCCTCCTTTCAAACACTCATCTAATTAAAATGATCAGGCTTGCCGCCAACTCTTACAACAAAAGCCTTCGTATTCCATGCACTTTTAACCTTTTATAATAGTTAAATATACTATAAGTACAAAAAAGCGCTATTCTTTTTTTATCACCACGTTCCGCGAAAATCAAGCACCAATTCTCAGTTCCCCACTCTAGGAAAAAATAATCACAAAATACCCGCTATCTATGCGAAATGTTTTGACAGTTTCCTATTATAGTCATAAACTTGAAACAAACAAGCTTAATTTATTCCTTATTATAAGAAGGTGAATGTTAATGGATGTTAAAATCATTGCTGATTCGGCAAGTGATTTGTCCCACGACCATTTCGAACGCTATAACATTGAAATGGTACCACTGAAAGTAACGTTGAATGAAGAGGAATATCTTGATGGTAAGACCATCACCCCGAAGAAAGTGTATGACGCAATGCGGGACGGGGCTGCACCAAAAACCTCTCAAGTCTCCCCACAGACCTTCCAGGAAGTTTTCACACGCTATGCGGAGACTGGTCAGCCATGCATTTATTTCGCTTTCTCTTCCGAATTATCCGGTACATATCAGACAGCAAAAATGATGGAAGATGAAGTGAAAACAGAATACCCTGATTTTGAGCTGCATGTTGTCGATACCAAATGTGCTTCTTTAGGTTACGGTCTTGTCGTACTGCGTGCCGCTGAACTGGCTGCAGAAGGTGCAACGGTACAGGAAATCCTTGATACTTGCACCTATCATGCCGAACATATGGAACACATTTTCACGGTCGATGACTTAGAATATTTATATCGTGGCGGGCGCGTCAGCAAGACAGCAGCTTTTGTCGGGACACTCTTGAAAATTAAGCCGTTGCTTCATGTAGAAGATGGCAAACTCATCCCACTGGAAAAAATCCGCGGCTCTAAGAAAGTCTTGAAGCGAATGGTGGAAGTCATGAAAGAACGTGGAGAAGACCTTGCCAACCAGCCAATTGCCATCAGCCACGGTGATGATCTGGAAAACGCGGAGCAATTGGCCATGATGATCCGTGACGAATTTGGCACCAAACAAATCCATATCGAGATGGTTGGCTCCGTGATCGGCGCCCATGCGGGCCCGGGTACCATCGCTCTTTTCTTTCTCAACAAACCTTATAAATGATTTTTCATCTCCTCATGTATTTCCATGCTGCCTCTTCCAAGAAGGAGGCAGCTTTTTTATGCTTTAAGAAAGTTTAACATTATTAAAAAATAGCCAGACTTTCGCCATAAGGACTTGGAGATGAGCAAGTTTTCTAATCATCTTTATATTCATGCCCAACTTCTTCAATTTTACCGAAAACCTTCCAATGTTCACCCATTCACAAATTTGTAACATTAACTGCTTGTTTACCTGTTGTAATTACCCCCTCCCCGTTATATCATACGGTCAGGGGTATTAATACAATGGTTAGGGAGGAAAATAAAATGTCTAAAAAGATTGTAATTGTTGGAGGAGTTGCTGGTGGTGCTACAGCCGCTGCCAGATTGAGAAGATTAGATGAGGAAAGCCAAATCATCTTAATTGAGCGAGGAGAATATATTTCATTCGCAAACTGCGGCTTGCCATACTATATCGGAGGAACTATTGAAGAACGAAGTAAGCTGCTTGTTCAGACGGTCGATCGTATGGAAGCCCGCTTTAATATGGATATTCGCACTTCTGCAGAAGTTCAAAAAATTAATCGTGAAGAAAAACAAATTGAAATCAAAGATTTGAAAACAGGAGAAGTTTACCAGCAAAGCTATGATGACTTAATTTTATCTCCAGGAGCCAAGCCGATCGTGCCCCCACTTCCTGGATTGAAAGAAAGCACCTATTTTACATTAAGAAACATTCCGGATACAGACCGTATTAAAGCATATGTTGATGAAAAACAGCCGAAGCACGTAACAGTTATCGGTGGAGGGTTCATTGGTCTTGAAATGGCCGAGAACCTTGCTGATCGTGGTGCTAATGTAACTGTTGTGGAAAAAGGACCGCAAGTCATGGCACCACTCGACCCGGAAATGGCAGCTATCGTCCATGAACACCTTCGTGAAAAAGGCGTGGAATTGATCCTTGGCGATGGTATTGCATCTGTCAATAAAGGGGACATTGTCGCTCTTGAAAGCGGCAAGATGATCGATACGGATATGGTCGTCCTTTCCATCGGGGTACAACCAGAAAGCACACTCGCCCATGATGCAGGGTTGGAACTTGGTGCCCGCGGGGGTATCGTCGTCAACGAGTATATGCAAACAAGCGATCCATCCATCTATGCGATCGGTGATGCAATCGAAGTTCAAGACTATATTACCAAGGAACCAGTGATGGTGCCACTTGCCTGGCCTGCTAATCGCCAGGGCCGAATCGTAGCGAACAACATCTATGGCCGAAAAGAAGCTTATCCTGGTACATTGGGTACTTCTATTGTGAAAGTATTCGACTATACAGTTGCTGCCACTGGTGTTAACGAGAAGCGTCTGAAGAATCTTGGCTGGAAGTATGAAGCGATTCATATCCATCCTGCTTCCCATGCCGGATACTATCCGGGAGCTGAATCACTAGCAATGAAAATGCTGTTCAACCCTGAAAACGGCAAAATCTACGGTGCCCAAATCGTTGGAAAAGATGGTGTAGACAAACGGATTGACGTACTTGCAACGGCTATCAAAGGTGATTTGACTGTCCATGACTTGCCAGACTTAGAGCTTGCTTATGCACCTCCATTCTCTTCTGCAAAAGACCCGGTCAACATGCTTGGGTATGTTGCAGAGAACATTATCGATGGTGCAGTTGAAATCACCCACTGGGATGAAATCGACGAAAAAGTAAGCCAGGGCGATGTTGTACTGGACGTCCGGGATGCAAACGAACTCGAACAAGGCTTCATACCAGGGGCAATCAATATTCCATTACACGATCTGCGCCACCGGATGGAAGAGCTGCCTAAAGACAAACCAATCCATGTAAATTGCCAAGTCGGCCTGCGTGGTTACCTGGCAACCAAACTGCTTCGACTCAACGGGTTTGACGCACGTAACCTCGATGGCGGCTGGAAAACCTATTCCATCGCCAATGGAATTAAAAAAGAAACGCAATTAGTATAAGAGTATACCCACCGCAGGCTTTCTGAAAAGAGAGCCTGCATTTTTTTGTAACATTTTTGTTACATTGAGCGACTAACCTGTTAAAGGGGGCGATGTGATGAAAAAAATAATTGGAATAGCAATTGGGGTGTTCCTTATACTGGGAGCATGCAGCAATAGTGAAGACAGAAGCGAATCCAATGAAGGAATGGATATGGCTACAGAAGAAGATAGCTCTATGCCAGATACCGCTCAAAAAAATGACAGTCTATCTGAAGGAGATATGACTTCAGATACTAACAATGTAATCGGAAATGTACAGGAGCAAATGATGGTCTACCATGCAGACGTCTCTCTCCGCACAAGAGATTATGACTCATTTTATGAGCAGCTGGAAAGTCATATCGACAAGCAAGAAGCTTATATTATCGAGGCTAACGTACACAAGATGGAACAAGGACAGCGGAGCGCCAATATCAGAATTCGCGTACCGCAGGAAAACTTCCGCCCTTTTATCGATGATCTTGGCAGTTACAGTGACAATATTGATTCCCGTAATATCTCCGGACGGGATGTGACCGAAGAATACGTCGATTTGGAATCACGCCTGAAAGCAAAAGAAAAAATAGAAGAGCGACTGCTCACGTTTATGGATGATGCCGAAAAGACGGAAGATTTGATTGAGATTTCACAAGACTTGGAGCGTGTGCAGGAAGAAATCGAAACCATCAAGGGAAAAATGAACTACCTGGAAAATCAAAGCGACTATTCTACCGTGAGCCTGTCCATAACTGAAACAAAAGTAAACGTTCCCGATTTGAAGGACCAGGACTTAAATACGTGGGAGAAAACGAAGCAGGCATTTGTCCAGTCACTGAATGGTCTGACACAAGCGGCTTCCTGGATAGTCGTGGCACTGATCGGTTACTCCCCCATCCTTGTATTGCTCGCCATTCCGCTTATCTGGTGGCTTCTGCGCAAACGAAAGCACCGTACCACCGATCAGGACTAGTAAAACTTGCAGTAAGCTCCAATTAGTTAGTTGAAGCCTCAATTTAAAGCTACATGGGTCCGTTACCGCGAGAGGTGAGAGGTGGACAGGGAAACGGACCCTTCAAGAAGCTAAATTAATGATTTTCTGTAATACCCTGTGGAGGTGGTCGCAACAAAACCAAGGTTGCGATATAACTGGTAAGCACGTTCGTTTTTACTATCGACTTCCAGGGTTATTTTTTGATCAGACAACTGTTCCGATGCTTTAACCAGATGAACCATCAGCTCCCGTCCATAGCCAAAGCCTTGATGTTCAGGAAGCACGCAGACACCATAAACGGAGACAGCTTCTTCCGAGACGGCTGCCGCCCCCATCGTAACAGGTGCATTATTCAAATAGCCAATGAACAGGTGATGGTTCGATTTGTTCAAAGCCAGATTAATGAAAGTACGGGCATCTTCCCGAGGCAGACCGAATGCCCGCTCCTGAATCTCAGCTAGTATTTCTTAATCATTCTCTCCCGCACGCAGGATCTCCAAGTTACATGTCCCTTTTTCAAGATCGTCAGCTGTATACTCCATTTGGAACTCGGTATATTGATAAACAGCTTCCCTCTTTGCTGCCACCGCCTTGCCAGAATGGGAATCTTCATTCAAGACATAAAGCAGTGATGGAATGTTATGTTTGTCCCAGGTTTCATAGACCTGCTTTTCCAAAATAGAAAAATATCCGTTTCTTCTATGTCCCGGATGAGTGATGCCCATCAGCTCTATTTCTTTTTTGGAAGGTATGAACGCTGTAACTACCGAAATTAGCTCTTCTCCATTATGCATCGTAAAGACCCATGGCAAGGAGGCATCGAAGTTCAGATTATCGGCAATATACATTTCATTATTTATTCCATCATACTCTTTTATATTATTTTCTAATCTGCGTATCTCTTTTGCCAGTTGTTCATCAACATGTGTATGAGAAGTGATTTTCACTAGTAATTCCTCCGCCCTGAACCCTTTACGTTTATTATAACTCATTGAAAAACTGCTGGCTTTAATTTTCCAAATCGATCCCCTGCTCCAACTCTTTTTGCGATTTACCGAACTGAGTAGTCAGGATGACCCCGCCAATAACAACGAGCGCCCCGACTATTTGCATTGGAGTAATCGATTCACCCAGCCAAAAGTAGGCACCAACCATGGTTACAACAGGCAGGAAATTGAGAAAAACTGCTGACTTGGAGGCGCTTGTCAGTTCTACAGCGCGGTTGTACATGCTTAAGGACAATAGGAAATAATACGACCACCGATACTCCTGATTTAGTACAATCTTCCTCCGTTTTCACCAGATTATTACTCCATTTACTCCCAGCCTATACTCATAATTTCTGCTGGCATAAGATGAATAAAAAAGGAGTGATATTATGGCAAATATAATGCCATATCCACTTTGGACGGATCTTCCTTATGCAGGAGAAAAACAGCCGCCAGGAGGAGGTATAGAGCCTTCCGCTGGGACCTGGAATACCTACTTTCTGAAACGGAGCCACTCCGGTAAATTTGAAACACTTGATGGAAAGCCTGTGGAGTTTGAAATTCTTCATCCTAGTACAATTGATTGGTATGATCAATTGAAAATAGTTCAACGCGTAGCAAAAAACCTGACAGAAAAAGAAGAAATCGTAGCTAGATACTGGGGATCAGGGCCACCTTCTAAACAATGGGCACCAATCGTTGATCGCTTGATAGACACCTATGCGGTAGAGGCTCCACGTGCAGGAAGAATCCTGGGGGCATTGTTTGCTGGTATCAATGATGCGCTAGTAGTTACATGGTATTTAAAATATAAATGGCTGGTACCACGTCCGAATCAACTGGATGACCAGCTGGCCACTGTCATATGTACACCGAAGCATCCATCTTATCCTTCGGGGCATGCCACCGTATCAGGGGCAGCCGAAACGATTCTAAGTTACTTTTTTCCTGGAGAAAGAAGAAGGCTGCGTGAACTTGCAGAAGAGGATGCAAAGTCTCGTCTTTACGCATTAGTACATTTCCCTGTGGATAACGAGCAGGGGCTTAGGTTAGGAAGACAGATCGGGCGTATTGTGGTAGAACAGTTGGAAAAGGATCACGGACGTGGTGGAGGGACTGTGGATACCCCTTATAGAAGCAGTAGAGGTGCTAATATCGCGCCACCGCCTTACGAACAATCTATTCCTTTTGATTTCGATCAAAGCTGCAGTTCACTTCTTCGGGATGAGACCAGCGCGGAATCTAACTATTCGTGTAGAAAAAGTAACCCAGATTATCCAAAACCAAAGCTATATCTTGAATAAGTATTTATATAGAACTGAAGACTCAGTTTCGAGATATGTTGTTTCCCTTGTGCTTATAACATGCATCATCGTCCCATATTTTTAGAATCGTGGAAGACATCTTTATCTATGCTAAGGATTCATTTCTTCCATTCTTTGAACGGGATGGTTGGGCAACTGGGAGACTTCGAAACAAAAAGAGGTTCTCCCATCTAAATTTCAATCTAGATGGGAGAACCTCTTTTTGTTTTAAATTAAGTGAAGTAATTATTTAACGGAACTACTTATTATTCTGCCTGACTATTACTTTACCGCTGGTTGGTAATTGCATTTCTTCATCATGGACCAATAGGCTGAAGTCGTTGCCTTCTTCCTGGGTGATCACCACTTGCTGGTGGTCGACGCTCACCTTGATCAAGTGACCTCGGAAATTGATTTTGAAGGTATAGTTATCCCAGGCTTTCGGAATAAACGGTTTGAAATGTAATTCCCCTTTTACAACACGCATGCCTGCGAACCCATGGACGATGGATAGCCACGATCCTGCCATGCTTGTGATGTGCAGCCCGTCTTCTGTGTCGTTGTTGTAGTTATCCAGATCCAGTCTCGCCGTCCTCAAATACATTTCATATGCTTTTTCCTCGTATCCGATTTCCGCTGCGATAATCGAATGGACACACGGTGACAACGATGATTCATGGACCGTCATCGGCTCATAGAAATCGAAGTTGCGTTTCTTCTCATCCAACGGAAAGCTATGATTCAAAAAGTACATGCTTTGCAGGACATCTGCCTGTTTGATGAAGCAGGAGCGCAGAATACGATCCCATGACCAATTCTGATTAAGCGGTAAATGCTTTTCATCAAGGTCATTTACGTGTATCAGGTCTTTATCAAGGAAACCATCCTGCTGCAAATACACACCAAGCTGCTTATCGACCGGATAATACATGTGCTCAATGATATCTTTCCAATGCTCAAAATCGTCGTTAGTAAGGCCTAAGTGATTTTTCAACTCGACGAACCGCTTCTGATGATTGCGCTCTAAGAACAATGCCACAGATAATGTGTACTCAAGTGTCCAGGCTGCCATCCGGTTCGTATGCCAGTTATTGTTGACGTTGTTTTCATATTCATTCGGTCCGGTAACACCGAGAATCATATACTTTCCTTTACGAGGATTGTAGTTGACCCGGCTTGCCCAATAGCGGCTGATTTCCGCAAGCACTTCAAATCCGTATTCCGGCAAGTAGGATGTATCACCGGTGTAGTTGACGTAGTTCCAGATGGCATGAGCGATAGCACCGTTACGGTGAATTTCCTCGAAGGTGATTTCCCATTCATTGTGTGACTCTTCCCCGTTCATCGTAACCATTGGGTAGAGCGCACCTTCCATGCCAAGCTTAGCGGCATTATCTTTCGCTTTTTCCAGATGACGATAACGATAGATTAATAGATTCCGTGAAACTTCAGCATCTGCTGTTCCCAGGTAAAAGGGCAGGCAGTAGGCCTCTGTATCCCAATACGTACTTCCTCCATACTTTTCCCCGGTAAACCCTTTAGGACCAATATTCAACAGGGCATCTTCGCCTGTGTACGTATTATATAACTGGAAAATATTAAACCGGATTCCCTGCTGGGCAGATGCATCCCCGCCTACCGTTACATCCGCATGATTCCAGCGGCGTTCCCAGGCGTCCATTTGCTGTTTGAACAGAGTAGTGAACCCTTCTTTAGCCGCATTTTCTACTTGCTGTTTCGCTTCATCTGCAAGCACCTCTTTTTCAAAGTGGCGGCTTGAGGTGACAGCGATGTACTTGTAAAACGTCACTTTTCCACCGGACTTGATATTAGCTGAAAGCTTTTGGTCGACATATTCTTCTCCATTTGTAAACTCTTCCATTTGAGTTTCCTGACCAACCAGCTGAGCTTTCATCGCAGCAGACACATCAAATTCCGTTTTTCGTGTACGCATGGTCAATGCAGCAATTTCTTTATTTGCTTCATGGTGGGCGGGCATCCAGAAATCCTCGTCATAGTTAGCATCTTCATTGCGGACATCGCCATCCATGTATGGCTGAAAGGTAATTTTGCCATCAAAGTCTTCAGAGGCCACTTCATACTTAATGGCTATAGTAGAGGTGGTCACGATAGAAAAGAAACGAGTGACCTTTCCCTTCAAATGCTTACCCTCCGGGCTTGTTACATCGAATTCACGATACAGATAGCCATGTTTCATGTTCAATTCGCGTTTAAAATCGTGTACTTTCCACGTATGCAAGTCCAATTCTTCTCCATCAAGAAACACACGGATACCGGTCACGTTTGGTGCATTCAAAACTTTAGCGAAATACTCCGGGTAGCCATTTTTCCACCAGCCGACCCGGGTCTTATCCGGGTAATAGACCCCACCGACATAGGTGCCTTGGTGGGTATCACCGGAATAGGTTTCTTCAAAATTACCACGCATTCCCATCTGACCATTTCCAATACTCATGAGACTTTCAGCCAGCCGGTTATCCTCAGGGTGCAGCTTGTCCTCGAACACTTTCCATTCATCAATTCTGCAAATCTGTTTCATTTTCCATCACCTCTGGATTAGTTTAGGCAAACGTTTGCCTTTCAGTGGGAAAAGAGAGAACCTGCTTTAGGCTCTCTTGCTTGTTTCTTCGTTCAATGGCTGTGTTGATAAACGGTGCTTAATTTCAAATGGCACGATGATCCGCTTGGCCGGTTCATTTTTATTTTGTATTTTTTCAATGAGACATTTGGAAGCCTGAGCGCCAAGTTCATAAATATTAATGTCCACCGTTGTAAGTGGAGGGCGTGTCACTTCCGCCATGTAAACATTATTAAAACTCACGATGGATACGTCTTCCGGTACATACAACCCGAACTCTTCCAGCATGTTGATCACACCGATGCTCATTAAATCATCTGAGATGACAAGCCCAGTCGGTGGTTCCGGGAGGGAAAAGAGTTCATGAACCGCTTTTCGTCCACCTGATTTTAAGAACTCTGTATGGACGCGATAATCTTTTTTCGCTTTCAGTCCAGCTTTTTTAAGTGCCTCTTCGTAACCTGTAATTCGATCTACAGTGACTGCCAAATCCTTAGACCCGCCAATAAAACCGATACACCGATGGCCGAGTTCAATCAGGTGCTCGGTGATTTCCCTGGAAGCCCGGATATTATCATTATCGACATGACTGATTGTATCGGTATTTTCATTCGGTTTCCCTACAATGACAAACGGAAAATTCTGCTCATAAAGAAACTCCATCACTTTGTCCTTTAATCTTGAGTATAGCAGGATGACCCCATCGACACGATTTCCGTATACCATTCGTTGAACGCCTTCCAATATTTCTTCTTCCGTTTCTCCTGTGGAGAGCAGCAGGGAATATTCTAGGTCATGGGCTACTGCACTAATGCCACGAAGCACCTCAGGGAAGAAGGGGTTTTGTAAGGCTTTATCTGCGCTTGAAGGCATGACCACACCGATTGCCTGGGTGGAACTTCGGACCAGACTCCTCGCATTAACATTCGGATGGTACCCTAATTCTTTCATCGCCTTCCTTACACGTTTTTTTGTAGCAGGACTGATTCGCGGGTTATCCGCAATGACCCGTGATACCGTAGACGGCGCCACGCCTGCCGCTTTGGCCACTTCCTTAATGGTTACTCCCATGACACTCACCTTCTATTCCATTTGATTTCAATGTGCTGCTTCCTCTTAGTATTTAGTTTACCTTATTCCATCGGTCTCTGCAGTTTTACTTTTTCTGCTTAAAATGATGACGGCAACTACAAACGCCGCGAAGATCCCTCCGATAAATAACAGGAATCCCCAGTTCAGCCCGGTATCTTCTTCTACAAGATATACTTCTGCCTGTTCTCGTTCCATGGCTACATGGTAGGTGCCATCTTCAACTTCACGAGCAATATCATCGGTCAGCATGCCACGCAGCTGTTTTCCTGACGGCAGGTCCTTCAGCTCAACTGTACGCGTCCCTGTGTCATTGTTAATCACGACAATTAGCGTTTCATCTTTATAGGAACGCTGATAAGCAGCCATGCCATCTTCATTATAAAGTTCTTTGTAAGCCCCTTTCGTCAGTGCCGGGAATTCTTGTCGCATCGATGTCAACTGTTCAATCCGCTGCTTCAGCTCTTCATCGGCTGCCTTCACATTCATCATTTTACGGTTATCCGGATCTTCTCCGCCATCTAATGGTATTTCTGTTCCATAGTAGGTAATCGGAATTTCCGGCATGGTGAATTGATAGGTCAAAGCCAGTTTCCAGCGCGTCACCGGGTTTTGATTATTTTCCACTGCACGCCTTGTAAATCGAACGGTGTCATGATTATCAATGAAAGAACTGAGCATCTCGGGGCTTTGATACCTTTCCTCGTTCGTCTTCCAGATACTTAACGGTCCGGTCAGCGAATTTCCAGCTGCCTGAAAAGACTGGTCCATTGCATTGTATAATGGAAAATCAACGAACGAATCAATACCAGTTTCCTCATATGCAGCTATCTCCCTTGGATTATCATGCCATACCTCTCCAAGTAAGAAGAAGTCAGGATCAATGCTTTTAACATGGTCGTTAAACTCTTTCCAAAAGTCTTTCGGTACATGTTTAACGGTATCGAGCCGGAAGCCGTCCACTCCAGTTTCTTCTATCCAAAATTCAGCCGCGTCAAATAAGTATTCTTTCACTTCCGGATTTTCCGTATTTAAATCAGGCAGGCTGGCGAGCCAGGCATTTTCCAATACCGACGGACTTTCTCCAATCATTCTCTGCTCTTCATGGAACCAATCTTCCTTCTCAGGATCCTCCAGCCATGGATGCTGGTAGCCGGTATGGTTCACAACGAAATCAAACAGCACTTTCATATCCCTTTTATGGGCTTCTTCCACCAGACGTTTGGCATCTTCCATGGTTCCAAAATGCTCTTCTACTTCCATAAAATCTTCAATCCAGTAGCCGTGATAGCCCTTCGGCTCGTTTTTCATAATCGGTGTAATCCAGATGGCCGTATATCCAAGGCTCTGAATATAATCCAACTGCTGGATAATTCCATCGATATCACCACCGTGATATGCTTTTGGATCATCCGTATCCACTTCATAGTCGTTATCGAAATTACCGTTAAAAAAACGATCGACCATGATAAAGTAAATCATTTCTTCTTGCCAATCATCTTCTTTTTCTTCAGCTCCTAAAGCAACCATAGGAAAAGAATAAAAAAGAAGAAACGGAATGATGCACAAGGTTAACAGTGCTTTTATCCTCATTTCCGCTCCCCCTCATCATAAAAAATTAAGTTTCCATTCCCTATTATCCTTTGGTCGCTCCAGATGTCAATCCTGAAATCAAATAACGCTGCAAAAGCAGGAACACTAACGCAATCGGAACAGCGATCAGAATTGCCCCGGCAGCAAAACGTGTAAAGTTATTGGAAAACTGATCATTGATAAAATTGAACAATCCAAGTGCGAGCGTATAATTTTCCGGACTGGTCAATACGATCCGCGGTAAAAGGAAGTCCATGAACGGCGCCATAAAATTAAACAGTGCGACTACTGCCAGAATCGGTTTCGCAAGCGGAAGCATGATAGTCCAGAAAATTTTCAAATGACCAGCGCCATCGATTTTCGCGGCTTCATCCAGCTCTTTTGGAATCGTATCGAAGTACCCTTTGACAAGCCATGCGTTGAAAGGAATCTGCCCGCCAAGGTAAATCAATGTCAAACCGAACAGTGAGTCGATTAGTCCAATTGTACTGAGCAGGATATACAATGCAACCATTCCCATTAATGCCGGGAACATTTGCAGTAGCAAGAACATGTATAAACCGTATTTCTTCCCGATGAAATGGTAGCGGGAAAATGCATAAGCCACAAGTGACGTCAGGACAACGGAACCGATTGCGTTAGCAAAAGCAACAATAAGACTATTTTTGTACCAGATGACATAATCACTTCTGGGATCTGTAAACAGCCATTTATAATGCTCCAAAGTCGGATTGTCCGGAAGCATTTTTGTTACCAGCATATTGGTTCCCGGGTTGATGCTCATCATGATGGTCCACAGTAATGGATAGGCAATGATGATGAACATAAGGCCGAGGAACAGATAAATGAACGTTACTTCCATTTTTGATTTAGTCTTTGCATTCATAGCCATCAGTAACGTTCCTCCTCTTTAAATGCAGCCGTTTTCCGGAATTGGAAGAATGCGAATATCGAGACAACCAGTCCCATGATAATCGTGATGGCTGCTGCCATATTATAGTTATTGGTTTCAAAAGTCAGTTTGTATACCCAGGAAATCAGGATATCTGTCCCGCCAGCGGATTGCCCACGGACCGCTGGATCCCCCTCGTTGAAAAGATAGATGATATTAAAGTTGTTGAAGTTCCCCGCGTATTGCATAATCAATAACGGTGCTGTTGCATAAAGCAAGTGTGGCAGTGTGATGAAGCGGAACTTCTGCAGGCGGGTACCCCCATCAACATCGGCAGCTTCATACATATCTTGCGGAACACTCTGCAGAACACCGGTGAATAAAGCAAATACGAATGGGAACCCAAGCCATGTCTGAATCATGATCAGTGCTACTTTTGCCCAGAAAGGGTCGGACAGCCATGGAATCATCATGCCAAACTGGCTAAGAATATCCCGGTTGACCGCACCAAAAGTCGGGTTGAATAATGCAGAAAAAATCAAAATTGATACAAAAGCCGGGACCGCCCAAGGCAGAATCAATACGGTACGAATCGTACGCTTGAACTTGATTCGCTTATCATTGACGAGCAATGCCAGGAATAACCCCAGAACGATCTGTAACGTTGTTGCTACTACTGTCCAGACGATCGTCCATGTGAATACATTCAAAAATGTATCCTGCCATATCTGCACATTCACCAAATTGACAAAGTTGTCAAAGCCGACCCAGTCGAGCAGCTTACGTGGTGGGGCATTGTACTGGTTGTAGTTGGTAAATGCCAACGAAACCATGAATGCCAACGGCAGCACGACAATGAAGATCAACATCAAAAATCCAGGCAGGATCATGAAATAAGGAAACCCTCTGTCATAAAAATCCTGCATTGCCTTGAAAAAGGTCGGATTCGGTTTTCCGGCTTCTCTAGCAATTGCATCATTACGAGCATCTTTAACGTTGTAAATATATATAGCGATACCAAAGAACAGAACTACTAAGGATATGAACCCCTGAATCAATAACTGGATGGAATGGTGTTCACGTGGAATCGTTCCCAGTGTGAACAATCCCCATATCCCAATATCGATATAGTCCCAAAATGCCAATAAAAAAGAAACTGCAATAACGAATAACAAAACACCTTTAATAAAACGCCTATTATACATTTGTCCCAGTCCTGGAACGAAGACAGATAATAAAGTAGCAATATTGCGGGGCTGTTTAAGATCAAATGCTGCTTTTTTATCATCCTTTGCCATAATAATGTCCTCCCCGGTGGTAATGAAAATGGGAGATGGAAGGCTGTCCGCCTTCCATCCTCCATTTTACTCTCTTTTTATGAGAGTTTCTCTCTTCTATTTATTGTCCAGCACCTGATGCTTCGATGTTGTCCTGAATGATTTGTACGGCTTCATCCAGTACTTCATCGACAGGCTCTCCTTTAGAGATGAATGAAAGTGCATCATTGATTGGATCCCATACTTGCTGCATGGCAGGGACACCAGGCATTGGCTCACCGTATGTTGACTGCTCAGCAAATGCAGACATGATTTCATCGTCAGCAATCTCCGGCTGCTCGATAGAATCTGCGCGTGCCGGCATTTCACCAGCCATGTCATAGTAAGTCATCGCATTTTCACTGTTCGTAATGAATGCCATCAAATCTTCCGCCCACTCTTTGTTCTCAGAGTAGTAAGAAAGCATGTATGATTTCACACCTACGAAAGAACTTGGATTTTCACCATTATCCAATAATGGAAGTGGAGCAGCTGCCAGGTCGTCACCAATCGCATCCTGATATTCACGAACCATCCAAGGACCATTGATAACCGTAGATACTTTACCTTCCTTAAACAAACCATTCATGATATCAGGAGTAAGATCCTGTGGAATGTATCCATTGTCAAACCAGGATTGGATCAACTCGCCGCCTTTGACAGCTCCTTCGTTGTTCAACCCAATATCTTCGATGTCGTAGCTTCCGTTTTCATTAGCAAATACATAAGCGCCATTACCAGAGAAGAATGGGTAAGTGAAGTAGAAGTTCGCACCTTCCATAAGGAAACCGAATTTATCCTCACTTGCATTCGTGTCATTCTCAGCGATTGTCATCAAATCTTCCATTGTTTCAGGTGCTTCGTCAACAAGAGATTTATTGTAGAACAATGCATAAGTTTCCGTTACTGCAGGATATCCCCAAATGTCGCCATCATAAGTAACAGCATCGATTGCAGTTTCATTATATTCACTTTCTTTATCACCCAGGTTAACAGGGTCGACAAGCCCTTTAAGTACAAGGTCACCGATTCGATCATGCGGCTGGAAAATAATATCCGGACCGTTGCCGGCAGGACCTTCTACATCTAATTTTTCAATTTGATCCAGCATAGAAACTGGGACAATTTCAACTTCGATGTCATTTTCTTCTGTATATTTCGCTGTGATGTCTTTCAACGCGTCTTCCTGTTTTTCTTCAGCGTTCATCCAGACTGTCAGTTTCTCAGGCTTTTCCGGCATATTTTCTTCAGAACTGCCTTCTGTTTCTGTTGTGTCTCCACCTTCTGCTTCGCTATCTTCTTGTCCACTTTCATCCGGACCACAGGCAGCAAGTGCGCCGATAATTAATAGTGCGGCAAACAACATACCTAACCATTTCTTCATTGTATTGACCTCCCAAAGGTATATAAATTCAAGATCCATGCAACCGATTTCAAACTGATTTCGTGAAAACGATTGCACACATCTTGATTCTAATTATACAAAAACCAAAATAATTTGCAAGACAAATTTACTAGTTTTCAAAAGTTGTTTCTTTTTCCATTAAGAAAGGATAGATAACGCTTACAAAAACAGTACATAAGACGTGTATATTTTCATTGACTTTCAATCTTATTTTGTCTACTTTTAGACTATACGTAATTAATATTGTTGCATTTTTGTGCAAACGATTGTTCTGGAAGGATGAAAACCATGCAAAAAGAAGCGATCTATCACCGGCCAAAAAACAACTTCGCTTATGCTTATGATGAAGAAACTCTTCATATCATGTTACAGGCGAAAAAGGATGACCTCGATTCTGTAACATTGATTCATGGAGATCCTTACGACTGGGAAAACGAAAAATGGAACACTCATCGGCTATCAATGGAGAAAACCGGCTCATCTGAGCTGCATGATTATTGGAAAGTATCCATCCGTCCGTCGTACCGTCGCTTACGTTATGGCTTTGTAGTATCGGATGGAAAGGAGACAAGCATTTACACCGAGCGTGGTTTTTATGATAAAGCCCCAGATGACACCGCTTTTTATTTCGCATTCCCCTTTTTAAATCCGGCAGATGTTTTTACCGCGCCGGAATGGGTGAAGACCACGACATGGTATCAAATATTCCCGGAACGTTTCGGTAATGGCGATCCGTCTTTGAACCCGGAAGGCACGCTTGAATGGGGAAGCACGGACCCGACGCCGACCAACTTTTTCGGCGGAGATTTCCAAGGTGTGATCGACCACCTCGATCACCTTGTCGAACTTGGGATCAACGGTATTTATTTCACGCCAATTTTCAAAGCGCATTCCAACCATAAATATGACACGATCGACTATATGGAAATCGATCCCCAGTTCGGAAATAAGGAGACATTCCGGACACTGGTAAAAGAATGCCATAAGCGAGGCATCAAAGTGATGCTGGATGCTGTCTTCAACCACAGCGGATATTATTTCGCCCCATTTCAGGATGTCCTTGAAAAAGAAAAAGACTCAGCTTACCGGGATTGGTTCCACTTGCGTGATTTCCCGATTGAAACAGAACCACTGCCGAACTATGACACATTCGCATTCGTTTCCGCGATGCCAAAATTGAATACCGAACATCCAGCAGTTAAACGCTATTTGCTTGATGTTGCACATTATTGGATCGAAGAATTCGATATTGATGGCTGGCGTCTCGATGTTGCCAATGAAATCGACCATGCTTTTTGGAGAGATTTCCGCACTGTGGTTAAAAGTGCAAAACCCGACGCCTATATTCTCGGTGAAATCTGGCATGACTCCATGCCATGGCTACAAGGCGACCAGTTCGACGCCGTCATGAATTACCCGTTCACCAATGGGGCGATAGAGTTCTTTGCAAAAGGTGCCATGAAAGCCAGTGATTTCGCTGATACGATCACCACAGTGCTTCATATGTATCCGGATAACGTGAATGAAGCAGCGTTCAACTTGCTCGACAGTCATGATACGCCGCGTATCCTTACGCTCGCAGGAGAAGAAAAAGCACGGGTGAAGCTTTTATACTTATTCCAGCTTTCGTTTATCGGAACACCTTGCATTTATTATGGGGATGAGATTGGCATGAGCGGCGGAGCGGATCCAGGCTGCCGGGAGTGTATGGTTTGGGATGAGGAAAAGCAGGACCAAGGCTTGTTCGCATTCATTAAACAACTGCTCCACTACCGCAGCGATGTTCCGGCCTTCGGCAACGATGGCTCTTTCCGTTTCCTTGAATCTGATGATGTTGCCGGCGTCATTTGTTATGAGAAATTCAATGATAAAAACAGATTGGTATTTACCATGAACAACAGTGAAGAAGCCCGGTCTATTACACTCGAAGCATTAGTGAATAAAAAGGTGAAGAATTTATTTACTGATGAAACGATAAGCTTTGACAATCAGACAACTATTGACCTTCCCGCTTTTGGTTTTCAAATTTTCCAACTGAATAACTAACCACTTTTTAAAGAAAACCAGCCGCCCCAAACTGCTCGTGGACGGCTGGTTTTTTGTGAATTTAGATGCATGGAAATAACGTATAAAAATTTCATCAAATGACAGATATAGCTTAGCTTACATCCACAGACTACTGTGCCTACGGGAAGCTCTTCATGTTTCATTTTTTAATAGATACTTTATAGTGTTCAAGCCAGTAGTTGATCTGACAGAGGTGCGCTAAGAGCTGGGGACCGGTCATCAACTGTCCAAACCAAGGTATATCGACAGCCTTTCCCTTAGAATCCGCTAGTTGTTTCAGCTGTGTCCGTTCGAATAAATCAAATATAGGCGCCTGCTTATCTGCAATAATTTCATTCATCCATGTAACCACTGCTTCTGTATAAAGGGGGTTGTGGGTTTTCGGGTAAGGGTTTTTCTTCCGGTACAATACCTCATCCGGCAAAATACCTTCTAACGCCTTCCGCAGCAGTCCTTTTTCTTTTCCATCTAAATGCTTCATTTCCCACGGAACATTCCAGACATATTCCACCAAATGATGGTCACTGAATGGCACACGCACCTCGAGACTCGCTCCCATGCTCATCCGGTCCTTCCGGTCGAGCAGCGTTTGCATGAACCAGTTCATATTCAAATAAAACATCTGCCTCCGCTTCTCTTCTGTCGCTGATTCACCCGGCAGCTTTGGCATTTCGGCTATTGTTTCCTGGTAACGGGCGAGCATATAGCCTTTCAAGTCAAGCTTTTGCTGCCATTCTTTTTTCAGGAGATTGTTTCTAAAGTCTAAAGACCGAATCCACGGGAAGCCTTCCCGTTCTAATTCTTCCTTTCGATAAAACCACGGGTACCCTCCGAAAATTTCATCCGCGCACTCCCCTGATAAACCAACCGTAACTTTATCTTTCACTTCCCCACAGAACCATAGCAAGGATGAATCCACATCCGCCATCCCTGGCAAATCCCGGAACACAGTCGCCTCTTTCAATAGCTTTACTAACCGTTCATTGTCTGCGATACAGCTATGGTGGTTCGTGGCATGTTCTTTTTGAATCATTGCGATAAAATCTTTATCACTCGTCGGCTGAAACGGATTGGCTTTAAAATGCTTATCGTTGCCCTCAAAATCGATAGAGAAAGTATCAAGCGCCCCTTTGTTAGATGTCCGGTACTTTTCCGCGGCAATGGCTGTGATTGCACTTGAATCGACCCCTCCAGATAAAAATGTCCCGAGGGGAACATCGGAAACGAGCTGACGATTGACAGCATCCAGGAACAACTCTCGTACCTTTGCAACTGTCATATCAAGATTATCAGAATGTGGCTTACTTTCCACATTCCAATACCTTGATATCTTCAAACCACCCGGCTTTTTATAGACAGCACAATGACCGGGCCGTAAATCATAGATTCCTTTAAAGACGCCACATCCAGGCGTCCGTGACGGCCCCAGCGCCAATAACTCATGGAGACCTGTGTCGTCTAATGCAGCCTCTACATTCGGATGAGCCAGCAATCCTTTTATTTCAGAAGCGAACAATAAGCCACCATCCACTTCCGTGTAAAATAGCGGCTTAACTCCAAGCCGGTCCCTTGCCAGGAAAAGCTTTTGCTCCGCATCATCCCACACAGCAAAAGCAAAAATACCATTCAGATGATCGACACAGCTTTCACCCCATTGCATATAACTTGTCAGAAGTACTTCCGTATCGGAATGAGAGCGAAAGGACCAGCCTCTACTTGCCAGCTCAGCCCTCACGTGTTCCGTATTGTAAAGCTCCCCGTTGTAACATAATGTATAGCGTTTCTCTCCAGCCTGCCTCGTCATCGGCTGCCTGCCACCTTTAGGATCAATGACAATCAGCCGCTGATGGCCAAACGCGGTATGCTTGCCGAACCATTGATTTCCTTCATCGGGCCCACGGTGCTTCAGCGCTCTTCCCATTGCTGTGATGGTATCAAAGGTACAACTCAAGTCTTTATTGAAATCCGTCCATCCGACAATTCCGCACATATATCGAGCCACTCCTTTGGTTAGCTAAAAAAGATAAACTAGTATATGTGAACGGACTTACACTTATGATGTTAATTCTCATCGGCCCGAAAAGTCGAAGACTGAGGAAGCTCACCACATGCCCACGGAAAGCGATCCGTTTTCCCAGCCACCATAATTACTACCTAACGTCTCGAAACTGAGCCTTCAGCAATTGGGAGCTTATCTGGAGATTAATATTTAATAAAACCTATAAAAAAACTGCCCGGATGTAATATCCGGACAGTACAACTTATTATTAAGCTGGAAGAATACCTAATGGCATAAAGCCAAAACCTAGAATCAGTGCCAATACGAATGAAACAACTAGCTGGATCCACCAGCTAGATGCCGGCTGCCCTTTGGACACTTTAATGGCAACCATTTCTATCGCTGCTATTACCCAAAGGCCGACAAGCATCTTTACAATAACAAGTACGCCGATATTCGCATAGGAAGCGAATAGGCTGCCTCCAGAATATAAAATAACTAAATAGAACAACCGCATAACCATTTGTGTAATCTTAGCAGCTTTTGCGTTACCTGCACGTGAAAACGTCAGAACAAGCATCAATAGTGCTAAAGCTATCACCCAGGCGGTGATATGTAAATGTGCCACCAAACTTCCTCCTTTTCCTATCAATCTACCGTTATATTACCATGTTTACACAGAATATTCCTAACAAAACCTCTATTAAACCTTTCTGAAGGAATTTTTAGACTAAAGAGAAAATTGCTCTAAAACCTGTTATAATGGATGAAGATTTTCGAATGTTATGGAGGGATAGAATGACAAGAACTAGTCAAGAAATCATTGATCAGACCCAGGAATTCGGTGCAAAGAACTATCACCCACTACCGATTGTAGTAGAAAAGGCAGAAGGTGTCTGGGTAGAGGATCCAGAAGGCAACCGTTATATGGACATGCTCAGTGCTTATTCGGCTGTCAATCAGGGGCACCGTCATCCACGAATCATTGAAGCACTCAAAAACCAGGCAGACCGTGTGACTCTTACATCACGCGCCTTCCACAACGACCAGCTCGGACCATGGTATGAAAAGGTTTGTAAGCTGACCAATAAAGAAATGGCACTTCCGATGAACACTGGTGCTGAAGCAGTCGAAACTGCTATCAAAGCTGCTCGCCGCTGGGCATACGATGTCAAAGGTGTTGCGGACAATCAGGCAGAAATCATCGCATGCACAGGAAACTTCCACGGCCGCACGATGACCGCCGTTTCTCTTTCTTCTGAAGAAGAATATCAACGCGGCTTCGGTCCAATGCTTCCTGGCATCAAATTGGTTCCTTATGGCGATATTGATGCATTAAAAGAAGCAATCACAGAAAACACGGCAGGATTTTTAATTGAACCGATCCAGGGAGAGGCTGGAATCGTCATCCCTCCAGAAGGTTTCTTAAAAGAAGCTTCAGAAGTTTGTAAAGAAAACAATGTCCTGTTCATTGCCGATGAAATTCAGGCTGGACTGGCTAGAACCGGTAAAATGTTCGCCTGCGACTGGGAAAACGTCACACCTGATATGTTGATCTTAGGTAAAGCCCTTGGCGGAGGTGTCTTCCCGATTTCTACAGTAGTAGCCAATCGTGAAATCCTCGGCGTCTTCAACCCAGGTTCCCATGGTTCTACCTTTGGTGGTAATCCGCTTGCTTGCGCTGTATCACTGGCTTCCCTTGAAGTACTGGAAGATGAAAAGCTGGCGGACCGCTCGCTGGAATTGGGCAACCTGATGATGGGCGAATTGAAAAAAATCAACAACCCGGTTATCAAAGAAGTCCGCGGAAAAGGATTATTCATTGGCGTGGAACTAACGGAAGCGGCCCGCCCTTATTGCGAACAGTTAAAGGAAAGAGGCCTGTTATGTAAAGAGACACATGAAAACGTCATCCGTTTCGCGCCTCCATTAATCATTAACCGCAATGATTTAGAATGGGCGATCGACCATATCAAAGAAGTTTTATCATAAGAAAAACCGAGCCTGATCCGATATTCAGGCTCGGTTTTATTCATTTTATAGCTTATTGCCGGAACATGGCGAAAAACCTGCCCCAAATTCCTTGAGGTTTTTCCTGTACCGTTTGTTCCAGACGTCTATTAAAGTCATTCTGCATACGCCATTCCCTCTGCTGCTCTTCCCGCATGCTTTTCATTTCTTCCCGAAGCATTTCGCTCCGCTCTCTTTCTTGTTCCAATAACGTTTCGTAATGGTTTTTTTGCTGTTCGGTCAAACGTTCCAACTTAGCCTGTGTCTTTTGCGCCGAGTTGCCGATACCCGAGCTGATGACATGGTGATCCTGCTGGAGACGGGAAACTGTCGTCTTAAGCTGAGATACTTCATTGGTCAGCTGCATGTTCATTTCTCTCGAGGCTGCAAGTTCATTAGCTAGCATTTGAAAGAATTCCTTCATTTGTGCAGGATCCTGAAGGGATTGATCATATGTATCGTTTACCGCTACAGCGGTCTCCTCTGATTCTAACCGTTCTTTTTGCTGTTCTACCAGTTCCTTCGTTATTACATCTAAAGGCTTGTCCGTATCGCGTATCGCTATAAGCGCTTCGACATCAGACCTGACGAAGATGCGACGGTCGCCGTCTTTGAAAAACTCATATCCATTCCGTTCCAACTTCTGGCCATACTTTCGCACAGTCGGCGTTGCAATACCTACCTCTTCCGCTACTTCCTTGGTGGTATAAGCTCGTTCATTCGGTTGTATATCGTGTCGCATATCGGACCTCCTTCTCTCTAATTTCTAATATGAAGGTTTTTCAGATAATTTGCAAGATGTATCGTCAACCGATATGACAGAAAAAATAAAAAGAGTCAATAAGCCCATATCTAAAGGAATAGACCAGGGCAAATCCCTCCTAATCTCTCCTTTTTTTCTGCTTCTCATTACCTATAATCCTCTTGGCCTTACGATGGATCACTTTTCTAGAAGCTACCTATTCGCTACAGTTTTTTATATCGCCCCTCGCTACAAACGCTACAGAATCCCCGGTGATTTCATAGGCGTATCGCCTGTTTTCCTTATAACAAAGGGATTTAACCGTCCAGCAGATCGCTTGTGTATCGCTTCTGCCCTCTCCTCATTCAAGGTCCTATCGACAAAAAATTGCCCGGGGAATAATAAGGCTCCCTGCTGTGTTAAAACTGTACGCGCTGGGCAACCTAAGTCTAAATCTATTAATACATAGGAGGATGATATCATATGCCTAGCAAGAAGAAAGAAATACAGCCAAAGCAGCATCAGGATCGCCAGCCTGGCTTTGAAAACGAAATGAAACCGCTGCCGGAATTTGACGATAAAAGCTATAAAGGCAGTGGCAAATTGCAAGGAAAAGTTGCTATTATCACTGGTGGAGACAGTGGAATCGGCCGAGCTGTAAGCGTATATTTCGCCAAAGAAGGTGCAGATGTCGCTATCCTTTATTTAGACGAACATGAAGATGCCCAGTCGACAAAGCAACTCGTGGAGAACGAGGGCAGTAGGTGTGAAGTCATCAACGGAGATATCGGTCAGGCCGATTTTTGCGAATCATCAGTTAAACAAATCATCAAGAGTATGGGCAAGGTCGATATTTTGGTTAATAACGCTGCCATTCAATTTCCTCAGGAGAACTTTCTCCATATTACTAATGAGCAAATGGAGAACACCTTCCGTGTCAACTTTTTTTCCTACTTCTATATGACTAAGGCGGTTCTCCCTCATATGAAAAAGGGGTGCAGTATTATTAACACTTCATCTGTAACTGCTTACGAAGGTAACGAACAGTTAATTGATTATTCTGCTACCAAAGGTGCCATTACCACCTTCACTCGTTCCTTGGCAAAGTCACTGGTAGGTCAAAGTATCCGCGTGAACGGTGTTGCTCCTGGCCCGATTTGGACACCTCTTATTTCAGCCAGCTTCGATAAACAGCAGGTAGCCGAATTCGGTTCCGACAATCCGATGGGCCGGCCAGGGCAGCCAAGGGAGCTTGCGCCGGCCTATGTTTACTTAGCCAGTGATGACTCCAGCTATGTCACCGGCCAGATGATACACGTCAACGGTGGTATACCAGTCAACGGATAACCTATGAGCTAGAACTTATCTTTGTCTTTTATCCACCTTTTGGTATAAACTATTTCGATTATCAGCCCTGCTAATAAAAGAAATACAAGAAAATAGGCAGGAGCTGCGTCTGGTAACAATGCTAATAAGCCAAATGGTGCAATGGAAATGAACAGAACAACTTGCCAACGTTTTATAACGGAGAAGACCTTTCGCCTTGGGTGAATGATTTTTACCTCCTTCTCGTCGAGAAAAGCAGTTCATTTAGAAATTTCAACCTTCTAAATGAACTGCATTCTTTAGTCTAACTTTAAATCAACGATTTTTTTCTGTCCCCATGGAGCGACAACTACTTCGACAATCCTATCATCTCTTTGTTGTTCATACTGTTCTCCCGTATTTTCTTCCACATGATAACGGTTAATTCCATAAGTGACCATGTGCTCAGACCGTCCATCGTTATGCCATTGATATTTACCCTTTAAGCGTACCTGCCCTGCAGCTGGGTCCAGCTTTTCCTGAGATGCTGCTGCTACCTGATAAAGTCCGTTTTCTCCTTCTTCAAGAAGAACATAAACGATTTCTCCATATTCCGGTACAGCTCCTGACCATTTTCCTTCCTCAATGGCTTCTATTTCATAATTCAATATAACGTAATCCCCGTAGAAAAGATCACGCGGATCAATCGGGGCTGTTTTCAGCTGGATTGTTTCCCCAAAGGCATCCATAGCATAATAGGCGACCGACATACCGGCTAAAAACAACACCTGAGCAGCGACAATAATATAGAAGGCGAAACGCTTCATATTTCCTGCCCCCTTTTCGATAAATTCCTACGCTTCCGTTCAAGAAAGAAGCTGAGCAGAAACAACAGGATGCCGCCAATAAAGAAGAACAGTGATTTATCCATAAAGTCCCAGGCCAGTTGAATATAAGCGACGAGGATACTAAGGACGAAGGCCACTGTCCCTTTGGTCACCAAGTCCGATTCCTCTGTCTGATAGCCCCGCAGCAGCCAGCCAAGCGAATATATGAAAAGAAGCATCAGTACGAGCATCGATCCTGCTTCCAGGAAAAAGACTGGTAAAAACAGCACAAGATTGAGCATTAGAATCAGGTTATCTCTCCTCCATAAAAGATAAACTGCTGCTACCATAAGCACCGCCCAGATGACAAGAAATAGAATATCCCCATTTATGGATTCGTTAAAATAATCGATCTCTAACATGAATACTTGCCAGATAGCGAGGATGAACATACCAGCCACGCTCAGTTTAGTAAACGGGATACGGATGCCCGGCTTTGATACAACGTGACCTGTAACATAAAGAACCAGCAGATAAAGAATCAGCCATTGAAATGATTCATGTTCGACAAGACTAAGGATAAGCGCCTGCAGCATGTAGCTCAGCGCAAATAACGTTCCATACAGCCAATCAGCCCGGTGATAGACAAAATGACCGAAGCCGAATAAGAGTAATAGGCCAAGCATCAAATGATATTCCGAAAAATTGCCGACACTGTACACCTGTCCAACCGTTGTTATAATAATTGCCAGTATAAACAATGTCCGTTCTTCAAATAACGCAAATACCAGCAATGCAGCCAATGCCCACATGAAAAATGGAAACGCACTGAATGAGGTGTAGTTGTACATTTGCCCGGTCAGGAATATTCCCGAGCCAAATATCAGCACTGCTATGATGAGCAGGCTGACCCCAACTGCCTCCGACCGTTTACGGTAAACATGGTCTCCTGCCAGATAAAACCCCAGCATTGCCAGGATGATGATCGCCATCCTGGCAATGTGGGGGATTGCTCCCCAGTTGGATGCGATGAAGCTTAAAAAGCCCAACCCAATGAATATAGCGGCCAGGGTCAATAAAACAGGCTTCTGATTCCGATTCGGATACAGTTTTATTATTTCTTCCAACTGATCCTTCTCAATAATTCCTTTGTCGACCCATTTTTTCCCTTCACTCTTTACTTGATGCCTATTCATTTCTACCCCTCCTGCCGCCTGCGTAATGGCTGTTTTTTTCCATAAGTCAGTGTACGCCAGATCCACTCTAATGGTCCGTAACGATAGGATTGCAGCCACCATTTACTTGCTATCGTCTGCACACTGTAAAACAAGACGACGATTATAACGCTCCATAACGGGGACACTTGCCCATACAGCCCAAACCCGACGGAATAAAATAACAAAAAAGCGAATAATGACTGCAAAATATAGTTGGAAAGTGATAACTTGCCGACATAGCTTAACCCTCGCAACCATCGCTTCCCTATCGGAGACTGATACAGCAAAGTAACACTGACAACGTAAAAGACCGCAGAAGCACTGCCACCGATATTATCCTGCATTAACTGGCACCAGGCTGGATTCCCAAAGAGATAAGGTCCTGCCTTAAACACGAGGAATAACAGGAATGTCACTGCCCATAAGGAAACTAATGCCCTCTTATGTCTTTTTGGCTGATGCAGCCATTTTTTCCGGGCGATATACATCCCAAACAAAAACATCGGCAAAAGACTCATGATAAGAAACGGCCAGTTCATCGGGGCGTTGGTATAGTTCCAATCATTGAGATTCTGGGACCAGATATCGAATAATGTCCCATTTCCGTAATTTTCTTCAGCCTGTTCGATAGCAGGCTCATTTACCCATCCCCCATAATCAGAACCTAAGCTGTAAAGGCTGAATGTAAAAAACACAGTGAAGATCAAAAGCATACTGAATCCCCAGGCCAACAATGTTTTTTTCTTACGATTCAAGAAGAATAATAACAATAAACCAATTAGCCCATAGGATAGTAATATATCACCGTGCCAGATCAAAAAAGCGTGGATGAGTCCGAAACCGATTAATATCACTAACCGGCGGCCGATAATATATTTGGCGTGCAAACCTTTATCAGCAAGCCGCTCTCTCATCATTTCTATTCCAAAACCAAATAAAAATGAGAACAGCGTATAAAAGCTGGCCTGGAAAAATATATCGATGATCGCCTGGATGGTATGGCTAGTCCCGGAAGACCAGTAGATTTCTTCCCCGCCATATAAAAAATACGGCGCATTGAAAGCAGGAACGTTGACCATGAATATACCAAAGATGGCCAAACCACGGGCAGCATCAATCCATTCCAACCGTTCCGCTTCCCGTAATGGTGTTCCAATGTCCTTCATCGTGCTCACTCCTTTATCTATATTTTACTGCTTTCATTTCTAACTTAATAGATAAGGATTAAATAAAATTTATACATATTCAAAAAAGGAGGCTCATCATGCCAGCACAAGTAGGCGCAGTAAAAGTCCTGTCCATTTCTTCTTCCAGCATCTTCAATATCGGAGACGTTTATATGATTGCTCCTACCAGTTCAGCAAAAACATTTGCCGGCGGAGGATCATTCAATTCAGGCGATGGAATCCGGGTCGATTTAGGAAGATCTGTCACCTATGTTAATGACCGGGATGTCTATGACCAGTCCAAAGTGAAAAAATAGGAGGTGTCGACTATGAGTATCACCATCCACCAGTCTATTTGTATTAACCTGCTGAAAATCGGCGCTGTCACCAATTCTTCGGTTCTTCAAATAGGCAGCGCTGGTTCGATTCAGTCTCGTGCTGAGCTGTATAACACCGGGGGCTTTACTGAACCAGCTCCGTTGGCTGAGCCTCTCGAAGGTGAGATAGGAACCTATGAACCTGGCGGTGGGCCGATGGTGCCGCTGTCAGCACCAGGAGGATGATTTTAGAATCACAGCTTACGTTCTTTTGCATAAATTAGGGATATAGCCTAATTCCAACGGGGGTGATGGAATGAATTATTACGGTTCATGGCAGCAGTATATGGAGCAGATGATGAAACAGCTGCAAGAGCAGCAGAAAGAAATCAAGGCCTTGTACCAAAAGTTAGAATCCCTTGAACAAAACCATTCCGATCAGCCCAGGACAGTGATAGAAAAGATAGAATATAATTTTGATCAGTTAAAAATAGAATCATTGGAAGGTACCCTTCATATCGGATTAACGCCACAAGAATTGAGTGAAATCGATGATGCTTCCTTATGGCGCCAGCAGGATCCTATCCAGAAAGCAGCACCCAAACCAGAAAACCAGCAGGTTCTGGAGGAATTAGACCACTACCTCACAGAGCAAGGCGGTGCCATCATCCGCAGCCTCGCCACTCATCACCAGGTAGACATGAATCAGCAAGTAGAACAGAGCATCATTCAGGATATCCGAAATCAACTGCCTTCGCGGATTGAACATTATATAAACCAGGATTCGAAACCAGGTCCGGAAACGATTGTCCAACAAATTAAGACGGAGATCGAGCATTCTATCGCTCAATATCTGGAACAATCCAAAGGAGAAGATAAATAATGGCTTTTATTGTCCATAATTGGGGGCTCCATGTTGGGAATGTAGACATCACGGGGATTTCATCTTCTTCCGTATTTTTAATCGGAGATAATAAACAAATACGGCTGAATTCTTATTTTGACACCCCCCCTGAATCCTTGATTATTGGTCCATTCGTTCCTTTAGGCACAAATAGCGGCATAGGAGATAACACGGTGGAGACAACGGAAGATGAATAAACGGCTTGTAAAGTTGGATGACATCAAAGTTATCGATGTTGTCTATGGAACTACTTTCATCATTGGGGACAGTCACCGGGCGACGCCATTTGCAAGAGTGATAGCCATCCAAAAAGAAGGCGCAAGATTTGATGAAGAAGCCTATTCCTATGATCAATACCCAATTTTCACGAGACAATTCAAACGGCTCCCGCCCTCCGGTGCTATTAACGATATCCATTACCATCACAACCCAACGATCCATGTTGGTAGAGTCAGGGTTAACGGTGCTTCCACTTCTTCCATGATACAAATCGGCAGTCTTGATGAACTGGAGGCGGAAGCACGGGTGAAGCATATTCGGATCCTCCAGGATGAACAAGAAGAGAACACAGGCATAGACTGAATGAGAGACTTTTTGAAGGAGTGGTAAGATGCCATCGATTGTCGGCCCCATAAAAATCAACAGCGTTGGCGGCGGGGTCATAAACTTTGGAGATGCTTTCTACCTGTCTCCGAAAAGCACATCGAAAACCAACGCCGGTTCCGGTTCTTTGAATACCGGTGATTTTATCAATACGAACAACGGATTCAGCTCCACCAATCCTTTCGATCCGGATGTCAATGACCAGAACGTTGCCGGAAATGCATAACAAAGACGCTGCAGCTAAATAGCGCAGCGTCTTTTTATGAGTAAAAACAATTATTTGGGATGTTCACCGCTGGTTACGCCTTCGATGCGATTTCCTGGTCGTAATCTTCTTCTGCGGGTCCTGCTTTTTCACCCAGCGCAAATACTTTGCCATATCGGGGTGGTCGGCAAGCCGCTCCAATGTATGATAAAAACCTGCCAGTTCTTCATTCGTAAATAAGGCGTGGATTTGTCGATGACAAGTGCTGCACAACTGGGCAGTCGGCCCATCCGCGCCTCCATACTCTTTTGGAATCAAGTGGTGGACGGTCGTCGTAACCGGTGACCTCCCGCATAAATCGCATGTTTTGTCATCGAATTGCCGTATCATCTTTTAACCTGCTCCGTGGAAAGCAAAAGTGGTCCATCGAAAAAATAAAGACACTTTTCCACGACTGGTTCTTTCCATATCTTTTCGAGTGCAGTCTGGTAGAGCTGTAATTGCACTTCATACCTGGAAGAAAGCTTTTCCTTCAGCTCCCCGGTCACCTCTTCTGTAATCGTATCGGTTTTATAATCAAGAATCAGCCATCCACCCTCATATGGTACGACACAGTCGATGACACCTTGAACGAAGACCTGTTCATCAGTTTCACCCTCCCAGTCGCGGTACACCTGATGGGCCGGAAGCGTCAAACTGAAAGGCACCTCTTTTTCAACCTGATCCGCCTGAAGAACGAATTCCCCGATCCCGGTATCAAAAAAAGCTGCAATTGCTGCATTATCGATAATATCCGCTTCTTCTGGACGGAGCACTTCCCGATCTACTAATTCCAGCACAAATTCCCGGACTTCGTGTTCTGAATATTTTCTTGTGAACGGCAAATGCTGCATGACTGTATGCATCGCGGTGCCTCGCTCTGCTGCCGTCACCTTCTTCTCTTCCTGCATGAAACGCGGTCGCTTGATAATCGGTGCTTTGAACGGCAGTACCATATCGTTGCTGCTATATTCATCCAATTCTTCCCGCTGCCTTTTCAGTTCGGTTACCGACTGCTTAGCCCGGGAATTTGCAGCCTGATGATAGGGATAGGCAAAATTTAATCGGCGGTCTACTTTCTCTGACTCCCCATTCCCCTCGACTTCTTTCCAACCGTATACAGCGTCTTTTAAGCGCTCATCGCGGTTTTTTTCTAATTCCTCCAGCTGGTTATAGGCACTGCCATGCTTCACTTCTACCCGCCATTCCGATTCATCCTGCCAGATATCCTCCGACGTTTTTACTTCGAGATCCGGATTCCTTAGTGGCTCTGTTTTATGATGCCTGATCAAAGCCGGACCGACCCAATCGAGATAGCTTTTTGATTCAAGACGATAATGCGGTGGCAGTACCCAACTCGGGTGCTCCAGGAATTCCAGCCACTTATCCTGCTTTTTCTCGAAGGAGGCGACGTTTCCGACCATGACGAGCTTTTCTTTCGCCCTTGTCAATGCGACATATAAAACCCGCATCTCTTCCGCCAGCAATTCGCGAAGCTTTTCACGTTTTAAGGCGTGGTAAGCAAGCGTAGGATACATTATCCGTTTTTCCGGGTTGATGTAGCGGGTCCCGAAACCATAATCTTTGTGCAGCAGGTATTTCGACCGGAGATCCATCTGGTTGAACTGTTTATCCATTCCGCCCAGAATAACAACCGGAAACTCGAGCCCTTTACTCTTATGAATGGTCATGATCCGTACGACATCTTCCTGTTCCCCCAAAGCACGGGCGGCACCAAGGTCATCGCCCCGCTCCTCGATTCGTTCGATGAATCGTAAGAAACGGAACAGTCCCCGGAAAGAAGTTGCTTCATAGGAACGTGCCCGGTCATACAAAGCGCGCAGGTTCGCCTGACGTTGCCGTCCCCCTGGAATACCTCCCACAAAATCATAGTAGCCGGTTTCCCGGTAGATTTCCCATATCAGCTCTGACAATGCTCCCTGCCGTGCACGTACCCGCCACGAATGGAGCTGTTCCAAGAAACTGTCAATCTTGCGCTTAACCTCTGGATCCCCACTAAAAGCTTTCATCGCTTCATAGTAAGTCGTACGCTGTTTAGCAAGCCTGATTTGTGCCATTTGTTCTTCATCGAGCCCGACGATCGGTGAATGAAGCACCGACGCCAGCGGGATATCCTGCTGTGGGTTATCGATAACCTTTAAGAGACTTAACATGATTTTTATTTCAATGGCTTCAAAATAACCGGAAGACAATTCAGCATACACCGGGATCCCCTGCTGTTTCAGTTCATCGACAATCGTAGGCGCCCACGTCATCGAGCGCATCAAAATCACGATATCCCGGTACTGGACCGGACGCTGAAATTCTGTCTCTTTATCGATGACCTGGAGTGGCTCCTGTTCATTTTGACCGATCCACGTTTTGATCAGCTGGCCGTATGCACGGGCTTCGATCTGTGCTTTTTCCAAGTCACGATAGTCTTCCCCATCTTCTGAGGGCTGGTCGTCCGACGCTTCCCGGTCAATCACCAATAGCTCAGCATCCGTATCAAAGGAAGTGAGTTCATCATAGATGGAATTGCTGTAAATGAGTTCGGCATCGGCCTCATAGTTCATCTCGCCGACTTCCTCATCGAGGATCTGGCGGAATATATAGTTTGTTGCTGCCAGCACCTGCTTCCGGCTTCGGAAATTACGGGCTAAATCAATCCGCTCCCCATGGTGGTCGTCTTCTTTGAACTGCTGGTATTTATCCAAAAACAACGTTGGCTCGGCATGGCGAAACCGGTAAATACTTTGCTTCACATCACCGACCATGAATAGATTTCCACCCTGTTCTCCACCAGCCAATAGTAAAAGAAGCGTTTCCTGGACAAGATTCGTATCCTGATACTCATCGACGAGTACCTCGGAGAACTTTTCCTGGAAATCAAACGCGACGTTTGATGGGATTAGATGATCCGCGGTAGATGCTTCGTCACGCAGGACGTCTAAGCAATAATGCTCCAGGTCAGAAAAGTCGACGATCGCTTTTTCCCTTTTCAGCCGAGTGTAGCGCTCACGGAAGTCATTTACCAATGTCACCAGCTGGGCAATGACAGGATGTAATTCCTTCATATCAGCAAGATGGCCTTCTAATGAGCGTGTGAACCATTCACCAGCCATGTCATTCCATCGTTTTTTGTAGCTGTCCCGTATCGCTTTCACCTGATCTTTTTTTGCTTCATCGCAATCCGCCTTTTTACTGGATAGCCGTGCAAACTTGCTCGTCTGCATAAATTCCTGAAGTTTTTCCCATGACATGCCAGCAAGCCCTTTCGCTTCCTGAACCATGGCAAGGTCGGCATCGATTGTTTCGGCATAATGATAAGGACCATCTGCTCGCCTTGTGACTTCCAGTGCTTTTTCCGCTTCCACTTGAATTGCATCCAGCTGGCTGTCCACTTCCCGCTTCAGCATCTTCAGCCAAGGAAGGTCTGATTCCTCGATATCTTCCGTAATGTGATACATCGCCGCCATCTGATCCAACCAGTTTTCCGGAGATGGATTCTGCATCGCAAACGTGTATAAGTCGATGATCAATGACTCCACTTCCAAATCACTGCGATCGTTGGAAAAACGGTCGACGACTGCGAAGAAAGCTTCCCGCTCTACTCCTTCTTTTCCATACCAGTCTTCGAATAATTCTTCCAGCACTTCCTGCTGCAGGAGATCGGCTTCAATATCATCCGCAATCCGGAAGTTGGGATCTATATCGAGCAAATAAGCATAGCGGCGCACGACTTCCATACAGAAGGAGTGCAAGGTAGAAATGGATGCCGTCTGAAGCAGGGATAACTGTTTCTTTAAGTGATTGGATTCCGGATTCTCCTCGAGGGCTTTGCTAAGCGCCAGACCGACACGGCTTCTCATTTCCTGGGCAGCCGCGTTGGTGAAAGTTACGACTAACAGGGAATCGATATCAACCGGGCTTGTTGGATGCAGCAGCTTTTGAATGATCCGTTCAACCAAAACGGCGGTCTTACCGGAGCCTGCGGCCGCTGAGACAAGTACATCCCGCCCGCTTGTATGAATCGCCCGTTCTTGTTCTTCTGTCCAGCGAACCATTAGACATCCCCCTCTCTTTCTTGTTTCGCAATCCGCTCTAAGACTTCCTCATCTTTCATATCTTGCAGCTTGCGAAATTTGTTCTCTTCTAATGTTGGGTCGAATTGGCAGACAGAGCGAAATGGACAATACGTACAAGCTGTCTGCTGATCATGCTGGAATGGGTCCAGCTTTACTTTTCCATTCGTGATACTCGTACCCGCCTGTATCATGATGTCGCGAATATAGCCCTGCAGGCGTTCAAACATATCCAAGTCCGCCGTTTTGGAACTTTTGTAAAATCCGCCTTTAGCCGTGAGTCCGGCCGGAACCATGTTACTTGTCCCTTTTTCCAGGCTCGTATCCATCATTTGAACAATCTGTTGATTTTCCAACAGCAAGCCCTGCATTTTGAATTTCTTCAGGATTTCATCTTCAATCTTACTGTCTTCCATTTTCTGCTTGCCGGAAATCATCGGATTATGGACATGGAAGTATAGCACTCCGGCAGGCGATGCCTTGGCACCAAGCCAATGTTCCGCATAGGTAAGCACGACATCGAGATAGGACAGCATCTGAAGCGCCAATCCATAATAGACTTCCACCAGGTTCAACCCTTTAGCGCTTGATTTATAATCGATGATCCGAAGAAACAATTCGTCCTGATTGAGCGCTTTATCAACCCGGTCGATTCTCCCCCTGAGCATCAATTCAAATCCATTCGGTAAATCAAGCGTCAGCGGCGGAAGTTCGTCTTTAGGTCCGAAGCCAAGTTCCATTCCAACAGGTGAAAATTTCGAGTTTCTTGCCTGTTCACTCAATACAAACGCCGCTCTTGCAATGACGCTCTGCAGTTTATGCTGTAAGTATTGATAACGGTTGGAGCTATGCAGAATCTGATGCTGAAGTATCGGTGCCAATTCTGTTACGGCACGGGTCGCATACTGGGTACTCGTTCGTTTATCCAGTTGGGAGAAGTCTTTTCCTTCTGCCTGAATCCACTCGGTGATTTTTTTCAAGGCTTCGTGGAACAGCTGACCGATGTCAGGTGCATCCAATTTATAAGTTTTCCTCTCTTCCAGCTGCAGGCTGTACCTGGCAAAGTGCTGATAAGAGCAGCGGTTATGCATTTCAAGTCTGGACACACTTGCCTTGACCTGCTTCGGATACAATTGTTCTGTCGTCTCCCTGCTTAAATTCACCGGTTTATTTTGATAGAAAAGACTTTCGAGAATGCGGTTGGTGAGCCCGCCTTTATGTTCATGTCGGACGTACCAGTTGAACACATCCCACCAGACCGGCCGCATGCTGTACCCTTTCAAATAACGGGATAGTTGTGCCGTAAGTGCCCCTCTTGTCTTTGTTTTTGTAGTAATGAAACGGTCAGCATCTTCCAGGTCGTCAGGGTCCTGAAGCAGGATATGATCCTGACAGCAAGGAAACAATTCTTCCAACCGGCGGATAATCGGTGAGGGGGTTTTCGATTTCCCTTCCTCGTTGCTGAGCGGGTAACTGATCCACAACCGGTCGCGCGGCATCGTCAGCGCGAGATATACATAAAAGCGGTCATCCAGAAGCTGCCGTTTACTGCCATCAGCGAGCTTCAGTCCATGGGTCGCTAATAAATCACGTTCTTCCTCACTGATCATCCCATCACCAGAAGGCTTCATCGGCCATATGCCTTCCGTTACTCCAAGCAAAAAGGCGGCCTTGATGCCAGAGATTCTTGATCGGTCGACAGTACCCACGATGACGTGGTCCATACTTGGCGGGACGTGAGAAAACCGTAACGATTCGAGACCACTTTCCACCGTGTTGCGGAACACTTGGAGAGACATCGTCTCTTCTCCTGCCATCTCGACAATTTCATCGAGCAGCTGCAATACCGCATCCCATACCTGTTCCTGCTCCCGGCCGCGCTCAATTTGACCGTTTTCATCGAAGTCATCCCGCCATTTTTCCAATTGTCCGGGGACATTCATCGCTTCCAGCCAAGTGTAGATGACGCGGCATTTTTCCCCAATCGACTGCGCTTCTCTCAACCCTTCGTCAAATGTTTCGAGAATGTTGGTCACCTGGCTGCGATAGCGGTTTATCCGGTTCTGTTTCGCCCGTTCCTCATCGGTCTGGGAAGCCTGATCGAAGCCGCGGAAACGCTGGTATACCCATGGTTCCTTGCTGCACCAGCGCTCACGGGATCGAATGCCATATTCAAGGACATAGTTTTCCAATTCATCAATGGCATCCTCGTCAAGCGGGTACCGGCGGTCGTCTGCCAGGCTGAATCCGCTTTTCAAGAGTCGGAACACCGCATCGTAACGCCAGTTTCCTTCGACAACATCCAGTCCGGACCGGATTAATTCGATCAGAGGATGATTGAGCATCGTCCGCTTCTCATCAAGGAAAACTGGAATCTCATAATCTTTGAACACAGTTGTAATCAGGTCATGGTACGTATCGGGTTCGCGCATTAAAATAGCAATGTCTTTGTAACGGTAACCTTCATCCCTGACCAGACGCAGGATTTCCTGTGCTACTCCTTCGACTTCGGCACGAGGATGGACTGCTTCTGCGATCTGAATCGGTGCCTCCCCTTGATAAGGAGGAGCCGGCCGTTCATCGAAATAGTTCTCCATATGCAAAAAGTGCGGCCTGTCTTTGAACCTGCCTTGCTTGTTATCGAGAATCGTGGTCCCATCAAAGTTGATGCCTTGTTCTTCAGCCATGGCAGCTAATGTTTCATAGGTTTCTCCTGTTTCATGGAATAAGTCGAGCTCGGAGCGATCACCCGCAGACGGCTTATCAAGCGTCAAGGCGACATGCACACACTTCGTACGTTTTAATAAACCCTCGATAACCATCATTTCCTGCGGGGTGAAGCTGTGAAAACCGTCAATATAAATTTCCGCGCCTTCCAGGAACCGTGCCGTCGGAATTTTATCCGCCAGCATCTGCAGCTGATCTTCCCCATCCATATATTGATCTCTAAGCGCATGGTCCAGCCGGTCATATATATAGCTTAAATCCTCAAGCTTATTGCGCAGGGCGATTTCACTGGCATATTGGTGTGTGAACTGATCAATAGCTTCCATCTGCCCATGGAGCACCTCCGGAGTAATCCGGTAACGTTTAAATTCGGTAATCATCCCTTCCAGTTGTTCCATGAAGCCCTGCTTTTCGATCGCTTTTTGAAAAACGAGCCAGTCCGTTGTCCGTTCTTCCGTGATTTTCCGAAGCATCATCTGAATTCCGGTAGAGCTTATGTACTTCCGGGTATTTCCTCCCGTTTCCTGCAGCACCCGCCATGCCAGCCTGGAAAAACTGAACACCTGAGCGCGGATCGAACCTTCAATCCCATCCCGCTGTAATAGTGCATATTCCTGCTGGAACGTCATCTGGTCCGGGACGAGATAGATAATCGGCGGTCCTTTTGGGTCTTCTTTTAACTTTGCTTCGATTTCTTCCATGACGGCAGAGCTTTTACCGGCTCCGGACCGTCCGAGTATGAATCGGATTCCCATCGAATGGTTTCCCCCTTCGTTATGCACATCGTTATGCCGTTTACATATCTTGAATTATATTATCGCTTATGAGAGGATGACAGATCATGAAGCAAACCTTCCAGGCACTGGTTCTGGTCATTTCCGGGATATTCATCGCCAGCAATTTATACACGATGCTCCCCCTTCACCCTGCCCTTGCCGAACATTTTGCGGCAACACCTGCCTTAACCTCTCTGACGAGCACGTCGTTCATTATCTTCTATGCCTGCGGGCTGCTGTGTTTTGGTGTCCTCGCTGACATCTATTCCAATGCACGGATCCTTAAGTCCGGTATGTTTGCTGTCACGGTGATTACCGCCCTGATTGCCTTGACCGACTCCCTTGGAATGCTGCTGGTGCTTCGGGCAGTGCAGGGGTTTTTTGCCGCAAGTTTTGCACCGCCTGCATTCAGCTACACGTTTAAACGGTTTTCGGGGGCGCGCCAGGCTTTTGTCATTGCTATGATCAATACCGGATTTTTGTTTGCCGGAATATTTGGCCAGCTGGTTTCCGGCTATTTCGGCTCATCCTACGGTTATCCCATGGTGTTTGTCGTATTCGCCATCTCCTACTTTTGTTGTGCTCTATTCATGGTAGCAGCTTTACGTCCGGCTGATGCTGTAGATAGGAGATATGCCTCGATTTCACTTACTACCATTCTATCATTTTTCAAGCAATCTTCCTTGCGAAAACTCTATTTGATCAGCTTCTTTCTACTATTTACCATCATGCTCTTCTACAGCAGTTTTGAATGGTATATGGAAAAAAGCCCCGAGCAACTGCCATTGACTCTGCAGCAATTCCGGATGCTCGGTCTGATTGGCGTGCTTCCTGCTTTTTTTGTCAGTCGTATGCAAAAACATCTCCATCCGGCGATCCTGTTATGCTTATTTTTAAGCTTGATGATGGGGGCATTCATCCCTGCTATGGTCAGTCTGTCAACCGCCACACTTATCTGGGCTTCGGTGATGATGATCGCCTCCACGTCGGTGACGATTCCGATGGTTATCGTCCTGATCGGCACTATCGCTGTCACAAACAAAGGGAGCGCCCTGTCCATCTACTCGTTCGTCTTATTATCCGGTGCAAGCGTCGGTTCTTTCCTTGCTCCGTTCCTGCCTCTGGAAGCGGCTGTTTATGTCATAGCCGTCTTGTTTGCCTGCTTCACCCTGGTATCTTATCGAATATATTCTAAGCAGGAAAAAGCCCTGCCGGCGAAATGAATCGGCCTGCAGGGCTGCTCGTTAGATCATGTTATTTTATTTTAAAACTGAATCGCTAATTGCGACATCGGCCAGTACCGGACATCGACTTTCCCAACGACGGTGTCCATCGATACAAACCCGAAGTAACGACTATCCAGACTGTCGCGACGATTGTCGCCCATCACGAACATCTGGCCCTCCGGTACTTCACTTTTACCAGTCACTTCTTCAAGCGTGAAGTCTTTCGTAAATAATTTACCGTCATCCGGGCGGAGTGCCTCTAAATATTCTTCCGGCTGTGCCTCGCCATTGATATATAACGTATCATCTTTGAATTCGATGTGATCCCCTGGTAAGCCGATCACTCGTTTCACATAATCCTCTTTTTCGTTGGCGTGAAATACGATGACATCCTGCCGATCGATTCCTTGCCAGTCATAAACCACTTTATTGACCATCAACAAGTTTCCATCATACAGCGTCGGTTCCATCGACTCTCCATCTACCACATAACTGGCAAACAAGTACGACCGGAACAAAAAGGCGATCACCAGCGCAAACAAAACAGTACGGAAAACTCGCCAAAAATTCTTCTTTTTCATTCTTTATGCCTCCACGGTGTGTGCTAACAACATCTTACCCGCTTTTGACATAATCTAATCGTTTTGGTAACGTTTCCGTTCTGCTTTTTTCTGCAGCCACTTTTCCAGAAACTTTCCAAGCACCCAGAACAACGTAATGCACACAGCAACTACAATCGTTTTCACCGGATTCTGGGCGAAAGATGTAATGCTTTCTCCGACATAGGCAATGGTGAAAATCATCACCGATTTCCCAAGCAGGACCGCCAGCACGAACTGCTGCCTGCTGACTCCCGACAATCCAGCCACGACATTGATGATCGAGGAAGGCGAGAACGGGAAACACATCAATAAAAATAACGGACCGAAGCCATGATTCTCGACCCAGGTCGTCACCTTTTTCACCTGTTTATGATTGGCAATGAACTGCATGAACCGCTTCTTTCCCAGCCTGCGGATTATCGTAAATACAATAACCGCTCCGACACTGGCTCCAATCCAGGAATAAAGAAAGCCTTTCAGCAATCCGTAGGCGACCGCATTCGCCAAAACGAATACAACCAGGGGAAGGATTGGAAGGAATGCCTCAATCATCGGCAGCAGGATACCTGGCAGGGGACCGAGCGCTTCGTACCTTTCCAACTGGGCCATGATATATTCATACAGTTTATCATCTTCATACATCTGCTGGAATTTATCAAAATTCAGGGTATAGATATACATCGAAAGTAGCTCCTTAGCTTGTACAATTCATTCCTATGTTTCCATTTTAATCAAAAACAGAAGCTTTGACTATTGATTGATGCAATAGCTGCTCTCGTATATAGCTTACCCTAAAATTCCCTCGCTCAGTGGAGTGCTTCCAAATTTTCCAGAAAAAACTTGCATACTTTTTTTCCGTTCGTGCTATAATACTCATAACAGAACATACGTTCGCAACGGAGGGAAATGTCATGCGCTATTTAAAAGAAGAAGAATTGGAGGTCACCTCCCGCTACCTCTTTCTTTCGATGGCACTAGTAGTCATCCAGCAGGATCGGCGGCACATCGAGAAAGGACAATTCAAAATCAAGGAACACTATTTGGAGTTGTTAGGGAAAATGGAATCAGAGGCCCGCACAGAAAGAAGAAACCTACGCGCCCGAATGGATCGGGAAAAACTTCAGGTCGTCCAGATCAGCAAGAACGATTCCTTCACTTCATTCCTGTTCCTCGCACATGGCTATGAAGAAAAACGCAATTATTTCAATCCGGCAATCCGTAAGAAAGTAGAAAATATCTTGTACGAACTTATGCAAAAGGCTCTGCGATCTGCTCCGCAGTATACAGAGAAGAATGCTTGATCCGATTTTCCAGAAGGAAACGGAATTGAGCGGTACGTTGAATCTGATTGGCAATCATGCCCGGTGAGACAGGGACAACGATGGAGGATCCATTGGTGAATTCGATAGTGGTCTGGTAGCCGTCAAGGCTGTTAAAAGAGCGGATATGGCTGTGGGAAATCCAGGAGCAGTCTTTTCGTTTCGGAGAAATTGTAGGAAAGAAGTAAATGCCCATCGACTGGGAAATTACAATCGGAGGTTTATGAGTAAACCCGGCAACTTGTTTCGTACCGGCTAAGCGTCCCGGCAGACTGGAAGCGAAATAGCGGCATGCTTCATCAACCAGCCGGCTTGGATGGACGGGAAGCTCATGCCTTGCACCGGTTTCAATTACCTCTGTCAAAACCTTTCCGTAAGACGTAGTGGTTGCCACCAGAGCAAGGGTCTGCGCTGTAATCTCAAAGGTATCTTTTTTAATTGGACTCATTCATGTCATCTTCCTTTCTGACTTAAAAGAATTCGTGCTATTTAAATGTACCACTAAACATGAAAAAAGTCCTAATTTTTCACAAATCTTTTTTAATTTATCAGGGAATGGCTATTCTGTCTGCTATAATTGAGCTGAAGGAACCTGCCTGGCCTCTAATTCTTCTTTATGGCCGTCATGCCAACAGTCATCATCCGGCCAGCCAAACTCAGGGTTAATACAGGTATAGATATCGAGTTCCCGTTCATTTAATTGGCTATTTTCCATTTCGCACACACCTCCCCTGTTAGTGTGTGCCTGTTATATCGTTTTTAAACAAGGAGGGATGGGTTATGTGGAAGAAAAAGAAATCGAAGCCTGCGCCAAAACCGACAGAAGTTTATGAACAGCGCAGCATTCCAATCCATGAAGTTCGAAAGGCAGTCAATGCCTATGCCAGCCAGCTTCCAAAAGGCGTCGAACTGAGTGTCATTATTAAAGAAGACTTGACGATCGACTACGACTTAATCGCCCCTTACCTGAAAGGTATCCCGGTAGAGACCTACTATATGTCGCGGGAGACCTATGAAATTTTTCCGGAAGAAGAGAAGCAGCTCGCGCTAGATCTCGACCATGTCCAGCGCGCCGTCGATCAATATATGAAAGCAACAAAGGAACTCCCCATCATAGAAAACGATCCCTACAAACGAGTCAGCTACTACAAACTCGAAACATTGAAACTGCTGCCTTACCGTCCTGACCGCGACTTTTACATCACTGACGAAGAATTCCTCATCACCTACCAGCCACCTTCAAAAAAATGACCAAACTCCTCACAGCATATGGAGTTTTTTTATGCAATTAAACGTTGTTGTCGGTTTCTCATAAGAGAGTTATTCCATTAAAGGGCCGAAAAGTCGAAGGCTTGATTTTGAGATATCATGGGTTCTTTGCCATAAAAGAATCAGGGGTGGCTGGGAGAAAAGAACCCCTGTTATAGAGGAGAATGTCTTCTACAGCCGCTGGTTACAAGCATGTTTTTACAAGTAGCTCTCCCTTTGGTTGAAATACTGCATAACGATGTTTCCGTTTCTCCCATAAATGCAAGGAGGGCCGGGAAATTGCGAGACTCCAATGGGAAGATAGTACATGGTGAGATCCCGCAGGGCTTTAGCCCGAGGAAGCTCACCGTACACCCATGGAAAGCGAGTAATTTCCCGGCCCTCCAAACCGTTACTACCGTAACGGAAACAACTTATCTCAAAACTGAGTCTTCAGTAAAAGGGAGCTTTACTTTAACAAAGCCTATGTTAAAAGAAGATAAAAAAAGGACCAATATCCAAACGGTGGATATTGGCCAAAGAGACGACTGGTTAAACTTTTGAGTGAGGGAATTAAATCCATGAAAAAGCTTGGGAAGCTTTTCCAATCTGTTGCCAATCACCGAGGTGATTAACAACTAACTCATGATTTAATTTTAATATATACCCGGTATTCCTTCACCGAAAAAGTATTGCGGTACACCGCAAAAACGTTTGCGCTATTGTTAGTTTTTGTCATAAAATTCTCATTTATTTGAAATTACACAGAATGTCAGTTGAAATTGTGAATTTGTTTTCAAATTTTTGTCATCAGTTCGTCACGAGTTTCCCCTATTTCCCCTACCAGAACATTGTATGATAAAAGTATATTCTATTCGTAATGATGCAGGGGGAGTTATAATGAAAAAAAGATATTATGCCATGTTTGCCGGGATTATTGCCATCGGGATCACGCTCGGTATTCTATATATTGAGGTTTGGCGTGATTCCGGCGTTCAGCTGCCGAAGGATGTCCTGCTTGAAACGGCTTCAGCAGAAAGCTATGATTTTGAAAACATGGAACCGAAAGTACGGCTTATCGAATTTTATTACACCCAGTGCCCGGATGTCTGCCCACTCACCACTCAAAGGATGATGCACCTTCGCGAGATGTTGAAAGAAGAAGGCGTGTATGGGGATAAAGTGGAATTCATTTCGATATCGATCGACCCGGAAAAGGATACGCCAGAACGTATTCAAAAATACATGGAGACTTATGCCATCAGCCCGGATGAAAATGGCTGGACTTTCTTAAGAGGATCGTTAGAAGACACAAAAGCTTTTGCAGAACCTTTCCGCTTCCGCTTTGAAGACCGTGGCACCGACTATATCGTCCACGATTCGTTCACTTACCTGATCGACCAGGAAAATTACCTGATTGAAAAGTTTTCCATGGGAGAAGGCTTCGATAAAGAAAAAGTATTCAAACGAATTATGAGGACCGTGGACTGATTTCAAGCTACAATCGCGGCAGTCATTTTATGAGACAAAACAACGTTATAATAGACAATCTTACCGGATGAGAGAAATCACAATAGGATGAGAGACAATTTCGAAAATAACAGAGACAGATTCAAATTTTTTCGAGACAAATTTAAAATTAAATGAGACAGCATCGTCATATATGAGACAACCAACAAGGAGACATTCCTCCACAAAAAGGAGGCCCGCACCGGGGCCTCCTTTTTCTTACTGTGTGATTTTTTCGCGCAAATTCTTACGTAAAATTTTACCTGTGGTATTCTTGGGAAGCTCCTCTAAAAATTCCACACTGGTCGGTACTTTATATTTGGCCAGGTGTTCCTGACAATATGTGATCACCTGTTCTTCATTCAAGTCAGGATCATCGGAAACGACAAAGCTGATCACCGTTTCACCGGAATCCGGATGAGGGGCTCCGATGACTGCTACTTCCGAAATGTTAGGGTGATCATACAACACTTCTTCCACTTCGCGCGGATAAACGTTGTAGCCGCCAACGAGAATCATGTCTTTTTTACGGTCAACGATGGAGAAGTACCCCTCATCGTCCATTTTCGCCATATCCCCGGTATACAGCCATCCGTCGCGAATCGCGACCGTCGTTTCTTCAGGCATTTTATAATAGCCCTTCATCACATTCGGGCCTTTAACGATCAACTCTCCGACTTCCCCTGGTGCCACCTCTTCTCCAAGCTCGTCCACGACACGATTTTCGACATTTTTAATATTCGTGCCGATCGACCCTGGTTTTCGAGGGCGGTCAAGCGGGTTGAAGCAGGTAACAGGGCTGGCTTCAGAGAGTCCGTACCCTTCGGATACGATGACATCGAACTTTTTCTCGAATGCTTTCAACAGTGCAACCGGCATCGAAGCACCACCGGAAATACAGAGACGGTTATGCTTGAACGTTTCTTCCATGCCATCTCCGGTTTGCAGCAGATAATTATACATCGTCGGCACGCCCGCAAATACAGTTGCCTTCCACTCTTGAGAAATTGTAAAAACAGCCTGCGGAGAGAATTTCGGCACAATCAGTACGGTCCCTCCATTCATCAAAGGACCATTCAAGGCAACAGTCAGACAGAAAACATGGAACATTGGCAGCGCAGCAATCACCCTGTCATCATTGGTGAATTCCAAATAGTCCGCGACATCTTTGGCATTGGAATAGATGTTTTTATGGGTGAGCATCGCCCCTTTTGGCTTTCCAGTCGTTCCGGAAGTATAGAGAATAACCGCGGTATCATTGTCATCAAGCTCCGGACGTTCCAGCTCCAGACTTCCTGCTCCAACAGTCTTTGTAAACGATTTCATTTTTTCGCTTAAAGAAGACTGTTCCCAGCCCGGATTTCCCCCTGTCTCTCCTACGAAATAATGCCTGATACCCGGGATGTGTGCATCCATATGTTCAAATTTCTCGAGCAGGACATCCATCGTAATAACGCCTTTGACGTCTCCATTTTTCAAAATATAGCTAATTTCGTCAACCGTATAAATCGGATTGATTGGGATTACCGTAGCTCCGATTCGCAAGGCGCCATATAGACCAATAACAAAAAATGGACTATTGCCAACGACCAATGCGATGTGATCCCCTTTTCCATAACCAAGCTGCTTAAGACTGGAAGCAAACTTTGTGACGGCTCCTTCTAATTCCTGATAGCTGGTTTCCTTATCCTGAAATATGTACGCTGCCTTGTCTGGTTGCTGCTGTGCCGTCAGTGATAATTGATCACTGATATTCATAGTGTGTCCCCCTTCACAATAAAATGAATGAATGGTCATTCACCATTCTGTAAAAAATATTCATTCTAATTATAAAATACTGAAAACTTTCCTGCAACAACTGTATTTTTTATCATAGGTTTTTGGTAAGTAAAAAGACTCCCGTTTCCAGGAGTCTTTTCACTGATATTAATAAAGGATATTAAGAAAATCTTCTTTTGTAATTTTACCAAGATAATGGGAAATATCTACATCAGCCAATGCTTCCGAGATAGCACTTTTCTCATATTTTGTGCCGATCAGACGCTCCTCGATTTCACTAATATCACCGACGCCGAAAAAGTCACCATAAATTTTCACGTTTTTGATCATACCCTTTGCTACATCAAGGCGGACATCATAACTTCCTGCTCCTTCAATCCGCTTCGTATGCTGGATATTAAATTTCGGTGATTTGCCATAATTCCATTCCCAGTTCTGATAGCGTTCTTCTGACAACTTGTGAATGGCTTTCCAATCCTCTTCGGTCAATTTATATTGCGGCACATCCTTTACATCTTCCACATCGAAAATATAACGAAGGATCAGCCGCTTGAACTCGTCCATCGTAATTTTTTCATCCAGATATTCGGAAATGTTAGCAACACGGCTTCGTATCGACTTAATGCCTTTGGATTTGATTTTTTCCGTTTTTACATTTAATGATTTTACTACATGCTCAACTTCCGAGTCGAACATCAACGTTCCATGGCTGAACATACGGCCGCGCGTGGAGAATTGCGCATTACCAGAAATTTTACGGCCATCGACCGTAATATCGTTTCGTCCGGAAAGCTCTGCATCGACGCCAAGTTTCTTAAGTGCTGCTGTAACAGGTTCCGTAAACTTCGCAAAATCATGGAAACTATCCCCATCATCCTTCGTGATGAAGCTGAAGTTCAAGTTACCAAGGTCGTGATAAACAGCACCACCGCCTGACAAACGACGAACCACATGAATTCCGTTCTCTTCTACATAGTCGGTATTGATTTCTTCTATGGTGTTCTGGTTTTTTCCGATAATGATCGACGGTTTATTGATATAGAACAATAAGTAAGTTTCGTTGATATCTAAATTTTTCAGTGCGTATTCTTCAATAGCCAGATTGATTCGCGGGTCATTGATTCCCTCATTATCAATAAATAGCATGACAATCAGCCCTTTCATTTATTCTGCCACCTACCATTGTAATGAAATCCCGCAAAAGAAACAATTCATTGGCTTTCCCACGTCCATCCTTCTTCGGCGAGCGAAACCAGTCCCTCATATCTCTCTTTCGCTTCCTTGATCAACTGGTCGTGTTCGCCGAAATGGGGAAGATGACTTAACAGCAGTTCCCGGACTCTTGCTTTGTTTGCGAGAGCACCTGCTTCTTCGCTCGTCATATGACCTGGACCTGTCCCGTCCATTCCTTTATAAAAATTTGTATCGGTAATTAATAAATCAGCGCCTTCAGCAAAAGGAATCCACGCTTCAGAAAAACTCGTATCGGCTGTATAGACGACTTGGTGTTTACCATTAGAAACCGCCATGCCGTAACAGGGAACAGGATGGTTCGTCTCCTGAAATTTCACCGTAAACGGTCCGATACTTAGAGTTTCCGATGGATCGTACGCTTTTCCTTCTGTGTACTGATGCGATAACGAGTTAAACTTCGCTGTATCAAACGGGTGTCCATAAATTGAAAGTTTCTTATTAGTGTCTTGCAAGGTGTTCTGTACCAGCCAGGCATATTGCAGGACGCCAACATCCGCAATGTGATCCTGGTGGTAATGGGAAATAAGTACTGCATCTAACTGAAAAGGATCAATATATTTCTGCAATCTCGACATACCTCCACTGCCGCAATCCACCAGCAAACGAAAGTCATCCTGTTCGAATAAATAGCATGATGTCGCGCCTTCAGCTGCCGGATAAGCACCCCAAAAGCCAATGACTGTCACTCTCATATAAGTTCCTCCTTTTTCCAACATATTTACTATTTTAACATTGTTTTATAACAGCCTATTGTATTCTGCGTTTTGTTATATTACAATATGGATATACTAACTTCAAACACAAAATCAGGAGGCGATTTTCATGATGAGTATTGTTGAATTCTTTAAAAATCTTCCACGTAAACAGTGTGCAAGCTGCGGTAATGCCATTGATGAGAAAGCAGACTGCTACGGCAACCTATGTGATGAATGCGATCATCCAGCACGCTAAGTGCTGTTAAACGAATATCCTTTACGATGATTTCCTTTCACTTTGGGACAGCTGTTATATAGCTGTCCTGTTTTTTATGTTTTGTATTAAAATGACTGTAACAGATTTTTATCTCTTTAGGAAAAGTTCAGCCCTGTTCTAAAATTCATCCAAGTTTTACTATTTAAAAAAGAATCCCGCCACTTTGCGGAATTCTTTTTATTCATACTTATTTTCTGATAAACATTTGGGTCCAGTAGTCCCCATTCGCGTCATAACCGACACCGATATGAGTCAACTGTCCATTTAAAATATTTTTCCTGTGTCCAGGACTGTTCATCCATCCTTCTACGACACTTTCAGGTGTCTGCTGTCCGGCTGCGATGTTTTCTGCCGCTCTTTGATAGTCGACTCCAAAGTCCTTCATCATGTCAAAAGGACTGCCATAAGTCGGAGAGTTATGACTGAAATAATCATTTTCCGCCATATCTTCTGATTTTTCCTGAGCGACTTCCATCACTTCCGTGTCAACTTTGAGCGGTTTAAGACCGTTCTTCTCCCGTTCCTGGTTGGTAAGATCGACAACCTGCTGCTGAATATCATTGATATTTTGATCGCCTTGAGGCTGTTGCGGCTGGTTCCGGGCTGTTTCATCATTTCGATTGTCCGGTGTTACAGTATCACCGTTCGGGTAATTATTGCCATTAGGGTTTTGATAGTTGTCCCGCTGTGTATATTCTCCAAGATCATAGTCAGTAAAAAAGCGATATTCATCCCGCTGGATGTTATCCTGCCTTGGAGTAAAATCGTCAGGACCAAAGTTAACCTGCTGCGGATCATTGTTTACATCTCGCATTCCCTCGTCATTCCCTGCAGCACAGGCAATCAGAAATGTCATTAAGAACAGTGAAAATCCCTGTGTGATAAGCTTTTTCATCAGATAACCTCTTTTCTTCAATAGATGGTCATCTGTAGTATTAGCGGTAACAATGCGCTTCAATCGCACCTATAAATGGAAAGAATAATAACTAATTTAAGAACGGTATAGAGAAAGAAAAAAGCTCAGAATTAAATTCTGAGCTTTTCCTTTATACTGAGTGATTCAAATTGTGCATGCATGAGGTTATTATTTCAGGAAATTCAATACTTTTTCGACTGCGTCCTTTCCCTGGTCAATACAGTCGGGAACACCGACGCCGTGATAAGACCCTCCAGCCAGGTACACGCCTGGAAGTTCCTGTTCCATCGCTTGCTGGATTTCATTCATTCGCTGTTTGTGACCAACCGTGTATTGCGGCATGGCATTTTTCCAACGGGAGATAACGAAAAATTCCGGATCGGCGGTAATGTTCATGGTTTTATTGAGATCATTAAGGACGATCTCAACAATTTCTTCATCAGATAGGTCAACGACTTCCTGGTCATCCGGTTTCCCGACGTAGCAGCGGAGCAGAACTTTTCCTTCCGGCGTTGAGTGAGGCCATTTTTTATGCGTCCATGTACAGGCAGTAATGCGAAAATCGCTGTTACGCGACACGACGAATCCGGTGCCATCGATGTCTTTTTTGACCGCAGAGGCATCGAAAGCCAGCGCCACATTGGCGACAGATGTTGCCGGCATCTCCTGGAACGGCTTCATTAAATCATGTTTACTCAACATCCGCTCTACAGCAGAATGAGGCGAAGCTAGAATCACAGAAGCTGCCTCCATGACAGTTCCGTCATTTAATAAAAGGTTATAATGGCTGTCTTTCTTTTCGATGTGATCCACCGCTTTATTCGTATAGACTGTCCCTTCGTCAAGATGATCGGTAACCGCCTCTACCAACGACTCCAAGCCATCTTTCAACGTTAAAAACATGCTCGGCTTTTTACCTTTTTTGGCAGGTTTGCGGGCAGGCATCGTTTTATTCAAGCCTTTAATCAAGCTGCCGTATTCCTGTTCCAGATGATAGAAGTTTGGAAACGTGGACATTAGGCTAAGATTATCAATGTCGCCGGCATATATTCCGGATAACAACGGCTCAATCAGATTTTCAACTACTTCATCCCCGAGACGATTACGGAAAAAGTGACCAAGTGACTGGTCTTCCTGCGGAGCGCCTTTCGATTTGACGAAGTCCTTTGCGGCTTTCACTTTCCCAACGGGGGAAAACAAACCGGAAAACAGAAACGGACGTACTTTCGTTGGAATTCCCATAAAAGAGCCACTCGGCATTTTATGAAGCTTATTTTTCACTAAAATATACGATTGACCCGTACCATTGGGAACCAGCTGATCGCCAAGACCGACTTCAGAAGCAAGCTCCGATGCACTTTTCTTACGGGCTAAAAAGGAATCCGGTCCTCGTTCGATCGTGAAGCCATCCTTCTGTTCCGTTTTGATTTTCCCGCCTAATTTATCACTCGCTTCCAACAGTTTAACTTCATAAGGAAGCTGCTGATGTTTGATTTCTTTTTGCAAATAGTAAGCGGCAGCGAGACCTGTAATTCCGCCGCCGACTACTACAATTTGTTTAATTTCAGACATGGACATCCCCTATTCTTTCACTTTTTCCAAAACGACTTTTGCTAAAGTATCAATGAATTTAGGATGAGTATTAGGCATTTCCGGACGATAGTAGTTCGCACCTACTTCATCACAGACAACTTTACATTCATAATCATTGTCATAAAGAACTTCGAGATGGTCAGATACAAACCCTACCGGTGCATAGACAAAGGAACGATAGCCTTTTTCGTTGTATAAGTCTCTCGTTAAATCCTGGACATCCGGTCCAAGCCAGGGATCCGGGGTATTCCCTTCACTCTGCCAGCCAATTTCGTATTGGGTGATACCTGAAGCTTCAGCAATCAAGTCTGCTGTCTTTTTCAACTGGTCCGGGTATGGATCGCCGCCTTGAAGAATTTTCTCCGGAAGGCTGTGCGCAGACACGATCAGGCAGGCTTTCTGCTTTTCCGTCTCGTCCATTTTGTTATATACAGAATCGATCTGTTCCTTCCAGAAATCAATGAATCCTGGCTCATCATACCAGCTTTCCACGGATTTGATTGTCAATCCATGGTTCGCCGCTTCTTCCTGGGCACGACCATTGTAGGATTTGACGCTAAAAGTAGAATAATGCGGTGCCAGTACAAGCGAAACTGCTTCTTTGATACCGTCTTCTGCCATTTGTGCTACTGCATCCTCTACGAATGGTTCAATATGTTTGAGACCGAGGTAGAGTTTAAATTCTACCTCGTCCTGAAGCTCATTCAGTTTCGCTTCGATCGCTTTTCCCTGATCTTCTGTGATACGTGCGAGCGGAGATATTCCGCCAATAGCATCGTAACGTTCGCGCAGGTCCTGCAGCATTTCCTCCGACGGTTTGCGCCCGCGGCGAATGTGTGTATAGTAACGTTCAAGGTCTTCTTCTTTATATGGAGTGCCGTAAGCCATTACAAGCAGCCCCATTTGTTTCTTTGCCATCAATCATTCACCTCTAATTTCTGCTGGAATACTCATGAATCAGGCTGGTCAACCGTTTCAATGTTTCTGGTTTGATTTCCGGTGTTACCCCATGACCAAGGTTGAAAATATGAGCAGGGTTTTCTTTCCCTTCATCAATGATCCGTTTGGTACGCTCCTCGATGACGTGCCAGTCCGATAACAGCAAGGAAGGATCCAGGTTGCCTTGAAGCGGCTTCGTGATGCCAAGATTTCTTGCTTCTGCAATAGACATTCTCCAATCCAGGCCTAACACATCGACCGGCAGCTCATTCCACTCTGTGATTAAATGACGTGCTCCGACACCAAACATAATCAACGGTACCCCTTCTTCCTGAAGCGAAGAAAAGATACGGTGCATGACCGGCTTGATGAATGTGCGGTAATCTTCCTGATTCAACGCACCGACCCAGGAGTCGAAAATCTGAATCGCTTTTGCTCCAGCATTGACTTGTCCCCGGACATATTCGATCGTCATATCGGCCAATTTATCCATTAGCATAAACCAAGTTTCCGAGTCGCTGTACATCAAGGACTTGGTTTTATTATAATTTTTTGAAGGGCCACCCTCAATCATATAGCTCGCCAGGGTAAACGGTGCCCCGCTGAAACCGATCAATGGAACATTCAGCTGCTCCTTTGTCAGCAGTCGGATCGTATCCATCACGTAAGGGACATCGGATTCGGGATCGATCGTACCTAATTTTTCGACATCCGCTTTGGACTGAATCGGATTATCGATGACCGGACCGATTCCTTTTTTAATATCGACATCGACACCAATAGCAGGAAGCGGCGACATAATGTCTTTATAGAGAATAGCCGCGTCTACGCCATATTGTTCCACTGGCAGCCTCGTTACATAGGCACATAACTCCGGCTGATGAGTAATTTCAAATAAGGAATACTTTTCCTTCAGCTGACGGTATTCCGGCTGAGAACGGCCTGCCTGACGCATATACCACACTGGTGTGTAATCGGTCGTCTCTCCGCGGAAAGCTCTCAAAATCGTATCGTTGATCTGTCTTGTCATGCTAAATAACCCCTTTACTATATGTTCAACATAACTGGAACCGGATCTGTCAACACATGCCGGAATCCGTTTCCCATGAACTGTCATACTTTTTATCCGTATACCACTATAACACTTTTTTACTATCTACATAGGACTTGACGATTTTTTGTCACCATTTTGTGCGATTTTCCCAATCACCACTCCAATACTGCCCGGTTGGACTGCTGCCCTTCCATCTTCGTATACGGATCGTAAGGAACAACATAGTAGGTATGGCGCTTGAATACGTTCTTTATTTCCACCGTGAACGCCCCATCGCCCTTTACTTCACCTACACGGGTATCGACTCCAGGCTCCTCTTTATAAATGTGATAGACAATTCGATCATCCTCACCAGGAGTCCATGACAACCTCCCCCGGATAAGCGATGATCCTCCAACTTCAAACTTGACGTTAAGGTCGTCGATTGCTGGTAGTTTTACTGGAGGAGCAACATCCTCTTCTACTCCTTCAGGCTGTTGAAAACTGGCGCTCAACCCTTTTTGCTGATCAACCTTTGTCAAAATCGCTTTCATCATAGCGGTGGGGTAGCTGCTACCCCCTTCCAGATAATGATCTTTCCCGGATGAATCATAACCCATCCACAAGCTTCCGACATATTCCGGTGTATAGCCGGCAAACCATACATCTTTATTTTTACCTGAGACGGAATCATGCTGCTGGGTACCTGTCTTGCCAGCTAATGCTTTCCCATAACTGCCTGATGTCCCGGTCCCATGAGAAACGACACGTTGAAGCATCTCGGTCATATTCCAGGCAACCTGTTCAGAAAAAACAGTTCGTTCTTTTGGTTCCATCTCTTCGATGACTTCTCCGTTTCGGTCTTCGATTTTCTTAATGGCGTACGCATCGAACGACTTTCCGCCTCTCGCAAAAGCACGGTAAGCTTCTACCATCTCCACTGGTGAGTAGCCATGCTCAAGTCCGCCGAGCGCCAGCGACAAGCCGCTGTCATTGGTTTCCAGGCCAAGCTTCTTCAAGTATTCTTTGGAAGTCTTAATACCAATTTGGTCAAGCAGCCATACCGCTGGAACGTTTTTTGACTTCACCAGCGCATCATATAAGGAGACAAGCCCTTCATAATTACCATCATAGTTTTTTGGTTCGTAATTACCAAATTTCATTGGACGGTCAACTAGTAAGGAGTATGGATCATACCCTGCCTCCATCATCGCCGGGCCGTAGACCGACAATGGTTTAATTGTTGAACCTGGGGCACGTCGTACGTTGGCACGGTTCATCGTACCATGCTCGTAATCACGTCCTCCGATAGCGGCAACAATTGCTCCGCTGTCCGCATCCATCAGCGTGAATGCACCTTGTACCCCTTCTACAGAGCCCGGTGCATATTCACCATTCTGCATCTCCTCATAAGCGATTTTCTGGATGTCAGGGTCCATGCCGGTAATAATCCGGTAGCCTCCGCGCTTCAGTTCATCTCGGCTGATATTGTAACGGGACGCCGCTTCCCGGATGACCAGATCCACGTAACTATTGGACCATTTCTGATCTTCGCGCTCCTGATAATTCACTTCAAGCGTTTTCCCTTGCAGCTGTAGTAACTGCTCGGATGTAATCATACCAACACTGTGCATACGGTCGAGCACGACGTTCCTTCGCTTCACGGCTTCTTCGGGATTATCAACTGGCGAGTATGTGTTCGGTGCTTTTGGCATACCCGCGAGCATTGCCCCTTCAGAAATAGTCAGCTCTGATGCAGGCTTGTTGTAAAAAACTTGGGAAGCCTGCTCGACCCCATAAATACCTTTTCCAAAATAAATACGGTTCAGGTATAGTTCCAGTATTTCTTTTTTCGTGTAATTACGCTCCAAATACAGTGCAGCCATTACTTCTTTCGTCTTTCGCATAAATGTCTTATCATTGGTTAAAAACAGGTTTTTGGCCAGCTGCATCGTAATCGTACTGCCGCCTTCTACCTTCTTCATCGCTATCAAGTCTTTATAAACTGCACGGAAAATTGCCCTCGGGTCCACTCCGCCATGTTCATAAAAGCGGGCATCCTCAACAGCCATAAACGCCTCCTCGACGTGATCCGGTATTTCATCCATCGATATCAGGGTGCGATTCTCCGTGTAGATTCGCTCGATCACTTCTCCGTTTTCCAGTTCTACGGTCGTGGCATCATTCAATACCAGCTTTTCTTTATCTGCCACCAGCATGCCGCCAAACAAAATCGTCAAGTAGCCAAGCACAGCCAGTATGACAGCACTTAATGCGACAATCGCGGCCCATTTATAACGCTTTTTCTTCAGACGTTTCATTCTGGTCGTCGGTCTATCGTTGTTATTCCAAAGTTTCAAGGCTTGCGCATCCTTTCTTGTAGCTTTCCTCTATGTGTTATAACTTGTTTTTTCTTTTCTTTCATTGCTAAACTGAATTTATAATGGAAAGGGGATATGTGCAAATGAAAGTTTCTATGACAAATGGTACACCAAACTATTTAGCAAATCTAGATAAGAAACACCCAGAAACGACACTCTTTTTCATGCAGGACCAAGATAAAACCGTCGCCTACCATGAAGGTGAGCCTAGTATTTTCAATGAAGGACGGGAATATGAAACGGTAGACGCTGTTGGTGAGATGCAGCCAGAAGGTTTCGTCGTTATGAACAACATTCCAGTCAGCGACGAAGGTCGTCCTGTTTTTGAAGACCGCTTCAAAAACCGCAAAGGCGGAGTGGAAAAAATGGAAGGCTTCCAGGCACTGCGCATTCTCCGTCCCTTAAAAGGAAACACTTATGTAGTTCTCACGCAATGGCGCAATGAAAATGACTTTGAAGACTGGAAGAACTCCCAGTCGTTTGAACAGGCACATCAAAATTCCGGACCAAAGCATACCAAAAAACCTTCCTTTATCGACGGTGACGCTTATATCACTAAATACCGAATGGTACAATTCGACGAAGAATAAATGACTTCTATATTGAAAGTGAGTCTTCAGAAAAAGGGAGCTTATATTGAAAAACAACTCTGAAATTTAATAGAGCCCATAAAAAAGTGAGCTGGCATAAATGCCGCTCACTTTTTCATTCCATCAGGCTTTTAACCATATTTCCAAGCTAATCGTCCTGCTCACTTCATATCTTTTTCAGCAATTGATTTTTATGGGCATAGACCGCTGCCTGTGTCCGGTCGTGGACACCGAGTTTACTAAGTATATTGCTGACATGGGTTTTCACGGTTTTTATGCCTATATAAAGAGAATCACTAATTTCCTGGTTGGTCATTCCTTCCCCGATACATAACAAGACTTCCAGTTCCCGCTGTGTCAATTCATCATGGGGTTTTTTCTCGGATGATCGGAAGCGGTTCATCATCTTCCCCGCCACTTTTGGTTCGATCGTATTTTCGCCACGATAGGCTTTCTTGATAGCATCGGCGATTTCATCGGCTGATGATGTTTTCAGCATGTAACTGAATGCTCCTGCCTCAAGCGCCGGGAACACTTTTTCATCATCATAATAGCTGGTCAGAATAATCACTTTACAATCCGGGTGTTCGGTCATGATCTGTTTTGTAGCTTCAATGCCGGTACCATCTTCCATGATCAAATCCATCAGCACGACGTCTGGCTTCAAGTCAGCAACCAGCTTCGCACCTTTATTACCGCTGGAGGCTTCTCCGATGATGTCGAGCTCATCCTCCGTATTCAAATAAGCGATGACTCCTTTTCGGACAACATCATGATCATCAACTACCACAACCTTTATCATCCTATCTCCCCCTTAACTGTCTGCAACGGTACACGTATATCAATATGCGTACCTTCCCCTTCCCGTGAGCGGAGTACAAAGTTGCCCCCTATCTCTCCTGTCCTTTCTCGCATTGTTTTTAATCCATAGGAAGCAACAATCGTTTCTTTTTCCTTCATATTGAACCCCACTCCATTGTCTCCGATATGTAAAAAAAGCTCTTCGTTTTTCTCTTTCAGGCTCACATTGACATCCGTGGCATTGGAATGCCGCAGTATATTGGATAACGCCTCCTGGATAATCCGGAATAGATGTTCCTCTTTTGTCTGAGAGAGATCAGCTGTTTCCTCCATTTGAACATGAAAATGGATGGGGCACTTCTGCTCCAATTCTTCAACCAGGCGCTCGATTCCTTTTGTCAACGGTTCCCCTGATAAATGGACAGGTCTGAGGTGCAGCAATAATGCCCGCATTTCCGTCTGTGCCTGTAGTGCCATCGCAGAAATCTCCTCCAACTGCCGCTTCGCCTGATCTGGTTTTTTGTCAAACATCCTTACTGCCGCCTGGGACATCATCGTCAATGCGAATAACTGCTGGCTTACCGCATCATGCAAATCCCTGGCCAGGCGCTGGCGTTCTTCCATGGTCGCAGCACTATGGGCTTTTTTAGCGAGCTCTGCTTTCTCATCCGCAAGACGTACTAAAGAGTCCTTTTGTTCCTGCAATTTACCGCCCAGCTCATTTAACTCACTGGCAATTCTAGCAATTTCATCTTCTTCACTGAACAAAACTTTCGTCTTGAAGTTCCCTCTTGCCAGATGGGTAATCACTGTCGACAGACTATCGATACGATCCTTTAAATCTCCGCTTGAGCGGAAGCCTGCGTAAAAGGCCATGAACAGACCAAGCAGAAAATAAATACCCATAAATAAAAGAATTGCTCCTGCTGACAGCCACTCCGGTGTGAACCATACATGGACAGAGAGCAGTACAGCCAGAAGCACAAAGGTATTCAGTATCAGCCCAAATAAATGCGATCGTATAAATGTATATCGAATACTGCTTAATCGCTTCAACATACCATCCGCTCCTATACCTTGTCGACCCGGACATCGCCAGCCTTAAGATCAATATCGATCGTCAATCGCCTTGTTGCATCCTGGTAACCTGGCGTCTCAAAAGTCGTTGATCTATTGATGCCGTCCGATGTCTTACCGAGAAGATTGATACTGCCGGCTTTAACAAATGCTTCTATCCGGTAATCAAGGTTCTCCGGCATCAGCATTTTTATATCTCCCGCCCAGCCTTTCACAGAAATAGGGGTATCTTTTTCCGGGATAAAAGCTTTTGTGAAATCAAAGTGGTAATCCCCAACTGCATTCCACAGTTGCATCGGTTCCACTTTCCAATTTTCTGCATTATATTGATGGTCGCCGATGACCGTGTGCATTTTCTTATTGTTATGTTTTTTTTCAGATGAAGATCCACTGAGGTCTCCCGTATCAACATTCACCCGGAACCGCTTCCGGCTGCCCCCGAGAAACATACCGAATCCAATGTAGATAAATAGAAGCGGCCAGAGTTTGAACACATCGCCAAACGTAAATGTAATAATGCCTATTTCTCCCAGCAGCACCAGAAGCCCATAAATAGTAAAAAAAGAACCGAACATCCAGGACCCCCCGTGTCCTGTAACCCTGTCCCACCAGAGCTTCATTCCGATAAGCATCAGGATTACGGCCAGGACCAATCCCCATGATATATATAACGTTTTATCAATTACTCCAAGGTTTTCCAACATTAGCACGATACCTGTTCCTATCAGCAAGAAAGCAAGCAAGAAGTGCAGCCATCCTTTTCTCATCATCGCTCATCCCTTTTTGTCTCTATCTTTTTAAAATTAGACAACCTTGTCTTTAATCCCTGCTTTTTTACCGGGTTATCTTTTATTTTCCTGGCTCTATTATCACAAAAAAATCCCCGAGGCGTAACGCCCGGGGGAATGGTTCTTTCTCCGTCTCAAGTCGGAGATGATTTTCTTCTTCTTTTCCATCTATGATATAAAGAAAGCCACACCGCGACCACAAGGATTCCAAAGCTGAAACCTGCGATCACGTCCGTTAAATAATGCACCCGTAACACATAACGACTGAATCCGATGAGCAGAACCAATATCAGACCCAACGCAATGATCCAGATGGCTGCCTTCATACTTTTCATTTGTATCATCAAAAAATAAACAAGCAGACTATAGGTGACCATCGATACCATCGCATGACCACTGGGATAACTTAATCCTGTACCATCGACACTTTCCAAAATGCGTGGTCGTTCCCGCTGCACAAGATGCTTAATGGCAAAGTTAGCGCCATAACCTGCAGCTACACCTGAGACAAGCATAATCCCTGCGATGCTATCTTTATAGTAAATCCAGAGAATCAACCCTGCTATGATCGCTATCGTATATAAGAACCAGCTCGAACCTAACTCGGTAATCCATCGGAACATAGATTCCACAGCAGTTCCTTCGCCTTCAGCAACAAATGGACTTGCCCAGCGGTCAAGAATTGGTGTCCCTTCTGAAGCTGCTTGGAACGTGAATATGATAACCGACAGGAACGCCAGCACAAGCATGGCTGCCACAAAGTAGCGCTGCTTTTTCGTCATCAACTGTACCCCCATTCTTCCTTACAATACCACATCGACGTTTATGAAAAACTATCCAGGGAATAGTAACAATGGAATATTTTATTGGAAAGGATGAATGAATATGGATGAACAAATGAAAGAATTGATTGATGGTCTTAATGAAGACTTAGCACATGAATATGCAGCTTCGATTATGTATACGTATAATGCAGCAACAGTTGATGGGCTGTATTATTCCGTATTGAAGCCATTTTTTGAAGGGGAAATCGCAGACGAGCAGGGACACGCTCTCTATCTGTCTGAAAAAATTAAAATTCTTGGAGGTACCCCTACCACTACTCCAGCAGAAGTAAAGCAACTGACCAACGTCAAGGACATGCTGGAAGAAGCTCGCAAGTCAGAGGAAGATACTATTAATCGATATGAAAAACGTAAACAGCAGGCAGAAGAACTTGGTTTGACGGAATTAGTAGTCAAGCTTGAAGATATGATCGCTGATGAAACCCAGCACATGGAAGAAATGGAACGTCTGCTTGCAGACCCGCGTTTATCTTAATAATTTAAGAACGAAAACGCCCGGACATCGCCGTCCGGGCGTTTTCTTTATGTCCACATAATTCTGACAATGGCGGGAGATGTGATAGAATAAAAAACAAGCTAACCTACGGAGGAGGAACCTGTTCATGTGGAAAGATATCTACACCGCTATTGATGAATCCTACGAAGAAATGGTTGAAATCAGGAGATATTTGCACCAATATCCCGAAGTGTCGTTCCAGGAAGAAAAAACAGCGAAATACATTGCTGATACATACGAAAAGCTAGGCATCCCGTACGAAGCCAATATTGGCGGCAACGGCGTCATCGCCAGGTTAAAAGGCGGGAAACCTGGCAGTACAATCGCTCTTCGTGCCGACTTTGACGCCCTGCCGATTCAGGAAGAAAATGACGTACCATATAAGTCCAAAAACGATGGTGCTATGCATGCGTGCGGACATGATGGTCATACTGCCGTCCTTCTGACACTTGCCAAAGTACTCGTCAACTATCAGGACAAAATCCCAGGCACAGTCGTATTCCTGCATCAGCACGCCGAAGAATACGCACCAGGAGGCGCAAAGCCGATTCTCGAGAGCGGCGCAATCGATGATGTTGATGCGGTATTTGGTACCCACCTGTGGGCGACGACCCCGCTTGGCACCATCGAAACGACCAAAGGTGCTTTCATGGCCAGAGCAGATCGATTCGAAATCACCATCAAAGGAAAAGGCGGCCATGGCGCACAGCCCCACCTCACCAAAGATGCGCTTGTCATCGGATCGCAATTGGTGACATCCTTGCAGCAAATCGTCAGCCGGCGTCTAAATCCATTGAAAACAGCTGTCGTCACAGTCGCTCAGTTTGAATCGGGCACAGCATTCAATGTCATTGCGGATTCCGCCAAGCTTACCGGCACCGTCCGTACATTCGACCCAGAAGTGCAGGAAAAGATTATCAAGGAGATGGAAAGAATTACGAAGTCTGCCTGTATTCCTTATGAAGCTGATTACGATTTCGATTATTATAAAGGGTATCCGCCAGTGATCAATCACGCCGAGGAAGCAGCGCTAATCCTTGATGAAGCGCCTGAAGCTGACGCCTCCTTAACGACCAGAGAAATAGAACCGAGCATGGCAGGAGAAGACTTCGCTTACTACTTACTAGAGAAACCAGGCGCCTTTTATTTTACCGGTGCCAAGAAAGAAGGACACGAATACCCTCATCATCACCCTAAGTTTGATATCAATGAGCGGGCACTTCCTCATGCGGCCAAAACGCTGCTCCAGGCTTACCGTTCGTACCAGAAAAAGTATACATCTTAATGATCACGGAGCGTCCGGAGACGGTAGCAATTCATCGCCGTCTCCCCTAACTGCTCCAGCAATTTTGTATTCGCCCACGCCCCTACAACAGCCCCGAACCCAGGGATCAGTTGAAGCATTTTAACAAAGTCAATGGTATCGCGGTATTCCAACTGCAATGACTTCCAATCGACTTCTTTCCATTTCCGCTGTTCCTGTTCCCAATGATTAATGATACGCGCTACTTCCCTTTGCTTATTATCACTGGAAAAAGCCAGCATGAAGACATGAAGAATATACATCCGTTCTTGATAATTCCGAACTTCATAGCCATAAAGCTGTCCAACATCAAATAAGAACTTCATTTTAATACTCAAGAGTAACGGAAAATCAGCCATACCAAGCAGCAGCCCTCCTGCTCCTGTCCCCGCTCCTTCAACAGCGGCGGTACGCTTATACCGTTTCATCCGCTCGTATACCATAGCTTCCCGCTCTCGAAAAGAAGCATCCGGGTTGATATCTACTGGGTCGATGTATTCGGAAGTAGTCAGCGTTGCCTCTATCATTTTACGAATACTTTCTGTTACGACCTGATGTACGCGCTCCGGGATTTTCTTGTTTATTTTTGTTTGGATCCGCTTGGAAGAACGTTGAATCAGCGTGTCACGTTTGCTTAAGGATTTTTCCCAGCGCTTCGCTTCCCGCAGCACCTGTTCCTCATAAGACGATAACAAAGCGCCTCACCTCCTTTTCCTCTCCAGTAGCACTTGTCCAATTGACTTAATTAGCCGAAAAGTCGAAGACTTGATTTCGAAATAACAATGGTTCTCTACCACAATAGCGTCAGGGTTGGCCGGGAAACTACTCGCTTTCCTGCGGGGGACCTGGCGAGCTTCCTCGGGCTATCGCCCTGTGGGATCTCGCCTAGACCCTTCTCCCGCGGGAGTCTCCCAGTTTCCCAACCGACCCATCCGAAGAATGGAGAAAAGAACCCATGAGGTATTGAAAATGTGTTGATTATTGAACCAAGACGCAGGTTTTAAGCTCAAATTTCTTATGCCCACGGAAAGCGAGTGATTTCCCGGACCTCCCAACCGTTACTACCATAACGGAAACAACTTATCTCGAAACTGAGTCTTCAATTAAAGGGAGCTTATATGTAACACTGATATTTAATAGAGCCTCTTTCAAAAAAGGAGCCTTGTTTCAGGCTCCTATATCAGTCTTGGTTTGATGTAGCTCTGTGTGAACATCCAGCTGAAGATGGCTCCTCCTCCCCAGACGAGAAGCAGGCCAAGTGGGTTCCATTGAATGATAAACAGCAAACCGAACAGGAATGTCTGGAATAACATCAGTTGAAACAGCCATTTCAGCACGGCCTTTTGCCGCCATTCCTGCCTCAAAGGATATAAGTCCATCCAGGCAATCGTCCGGTGATGATTCCATAACGTCATCATCTGAAACGCACTTAGATACAGGAACAGAATGGAAAAAGCGACTTTTACCCAGATATTCGGCACATAGTAGATGGCAAGCCCGCCGATGACCAGCAGTCTGAAATACATTCCGACATAGTCGCTGCTCCGGGCAAAGGTGATCCGGTATAAATAGTCAAATGACTGTGACTGTTTGTAAGTAACAGGCTTGAGCAGAAGTCCTACCAGCCAGTGCCGCTTCTTCACTGTGTTTTTTAAATGGGGTACATCGGTAAACATATTTGCAATCCGATAAAAAGCACGCATTCTCGCCTGATCCTTTTCGACAAGAACATCCCAGACGAGACCGGGTTTTTTCTTTGCCAGGGAATAATTGTACATCGTCACGCCAAATAAAAGCACGGTAACAATCCCGGCAAACATTAACTCGCCCGCTGCAAAGAAATAAAACACGACAATGCTGAGCAGAATCCGTATCAGCTGATCCCATAACCTGGTATTAGGATTCCTTTCTTTCAGCATCCACCAGTTCGCCATCATGTTCCACCCTTTGAAAACAAGGACCACGAGCATCATCATCAAATAATATCTTGTGCCCTGTTCCGGATAGCTGGCAAAATACAATGGTCCTAACGCAGCAGCAACCAGCAGCACTAAATACAGCTGGATGACATAACTGTAATAGAGACAGCGTTTGAAATAATCATCCAATTGGTGTTCTGCAGGCAAAAGGAAAACAAGATCCGGCTCTTTCAAGAGCGTGCGAACCGGACTATAACTGGCGATTAAACCAAAGGCGATGCCGACAATCATAGCAGTCGGGAAGTTTTCCGGAAGCTCCGTCAGCCACTGCTGGTAGTAATAAGCTAATGCTGAAAGGAAGAATATCATCGCTACAGCGATATGCCCATTGAAAATATATTTTAAGTACCTGCCCGTTTCTTTGGTATGCTCATTAAACCGCTTCTGCCAAAACGCCTTCGCATCAATCATGGTTCTCTTCCTTTGTCAACTGAACATACAGGGCATCCAACGACGATTCAGGCATTTGAAAGGCTTCCCGCAATTCTTCCAGTGTTCCTTTGGCACGGATTTCCCCATCGTGCAGAATGACAAAACGGTCACAATAGCGCTCGGCTGTTGCTAAAATATGCGTGGACATGAGCACGCCTGCTCCCTCCTGTTTCATTTCCTCCATCAGCTGCAGATAAGACTGAATACCAAGTGGATCAAGCCCGACAAATGGTTCATCGACGATATATAAGGATGGTTCAATCAAAAAAGCACACATGATCATCACTTTCTGACGCATTCCTTTCGAAAAATGCACCGGAAACCAGTTCAATTTCTTTTCCATGCGAAATTCCTTTAGCAGAGGATCCAAACGTTTTTTGAATTCCTGTTCCTCGATGCCATAAGCCATCGCCGTTAAATGCAAATGTTCATATAACGTAAGTTCATCATATAGGATGGGCATTTCAGGTATGTAAGCCATCTGCTGACGGTAAGCTTCCGGATTTTCTTCAAAGCGTTTGCCATTGATGGCTACTTGTCCTTTTTTCGCCTGCATCATCCCGATGATGTGCTTGATTGTTGTACTTTTCCCTGCCCCATTCAAACCGATCAGACCGACGATTTCATTGGGATGGACATCGAAAGAAATTCCATGCAGGACATTTTTATGTGTATAACCTCCGTGGAGGTCTTCAATATGTAATAAAGGTTCCATTTAATCATCCTCTCCATTGCAATCCTTCTTTATAGAATTTTACCACTACCCTTAAACTATGCCAAAAAATTCATGTGCATAATTTCGACTCATTCCGCCAGACTACGTAGTAAGGAGTGAGGCAGTACCCCGTTTCACAATGACAACATCAACGAGTGGTTCAACCACGAAATGAGGTGTCGGTGAAAGATCATTCATGAGCCAGACCCAGATTCCCCATGACAAATGAGGTGTTGACAGAAGGCTTATCAGCGGTTTCCTATCCAAAATTCCGGAAGCTTTTCCAATTGAATGGCTTCTCTTTTTGAAAAATAGGTAACAATTCGATCAATGATTAGCTTCACTCCTTTTATAGCGAGGCTGGGACAAAACCCAGTAAATTAAACGGAAAGTGGTCGGCATCAAAATGATGCCGACCACTTTTTTATGGTTTTCTTTTATTTTCAATAAAGAAAATAAGGACAACCTCTGATAAAATTAAAG
>NZ_JBIEKD010000019.1:0-68546 GCF_043496955.1 Thalassobacillus sp. B23F22_16
CAGAATGGCTAATAAGAGTAACCAAAGAAAGAAGCCAGAACAGCTTCTCTTCTTAAAATTGCCCAAAAATAATTTAAAAAACCTTGGAGAGTGGGAGCCTTGACAGTTTCGTTCATATCAGGAGGCTTGCCGTCTTCCCCGCGGAAAGCGAATCCTTCCCCAACGCCCCTAAACTCCCCACAATCATCTCGAAATCAAGTCTTCGACTTTTTGGCCTGATAGTTGAATGTGCGTCTGTTTTGTAGATCTTGATTGTATAATGAAACAGCTACTGCTATAATAAAATTAAGTTAATAAGATTCGGTTGGAGAAACGGAGAGACCACGCTGCTTTATAGATACGGCTATAAAGCATGTTCGTGGTCTCTTTTTTTCGTTAACCTGCTCTTTTGCCATACATGAAATAAGCGTTTATGGGGAAAGGAAATATAGGGTGAATTCAACCGCATCATAAGTATAGACACAAGGAGAGGTTTAATCATGAGTCAATTTTCAAGTTATGAACGTCAGGAAACATTGAAAAGCATGACCGAAGAGACATTGGATGTTTTGATCATAGGGGGAGGTATTACAGGAGCGGGTATAGCCCTGGATGCCGCATCGCGTGGGATGAAAACAGCAGTTGTAGAAATGCAGGATTTTGCAGCAGGAACCTCCAGCAGATCGACGAAGCTGGTCCACGGTGGTTTGCGATATTTAAAACAATTCGAAGTGAAAATGGTGGCAGAAGTAGGGAAAGAAAGAGAAATTGTCTATCAAAATGGTCCGCATGTAACTACGCCTGAATGGATGATGCTGCCCTTCCACAAAGGGGGAACATTCGGACCTCTTTCCACCAACCTTGGCCTGCGTGTCTATGATTACCTTGCCGGTGTGAAAAAATCAGAACGGAGAACCATGTTTTCAGCAGAAGAAGCGATAGAACGGGAGCCTTTGATTAAACGTGATAATTTGAGGGGCGCAGGTTTTTATGTGGAATATAAAACGGATGATGCACGCTTGACATTGGAAGTAATGAAAAAATCAGTAGAGCATGGCGCCCTGGCAGCCAACTATGCTAAAGTAGTTGATTTCAACTACGACGATGAAGCTAAAATTACCGGGGCTGTAGTAGAAGATCAAACCGACGGGAAGCGTTACACCATTCGAGCGAAGAAAATAATCAATGCAGGAGGTCCATGGGTGGATCAGCTGCGGGAAATTGACGGTTCCAAAAAGGGGAAAACACTTCATTTGACGAAAGGTGTCCACTTGGTTTTTGATGGAGAACGTTTCCCTTTAAGGCAAGCAATCTATTTTGATACTCCAGACGGACGAATGGTTTTCGCGATTCCCCGTGATGGAAAAACCTACGTCGGTACCACCGATACAACTTATGAAGGGGATATTGCACATCCAACCATGACGGAAGAAGATCGTACGTATTTAATCGATTCGATCAATTATATGTTCCCGACGGTAGATATCACCGTGGAAGATGTCGAATCGAGCTGGGCAGGTTTACGACCGTTGATTCATGAAGAAGGGAAAGACCCATCTGAAATTTCCCGAAAAGATGAAATATTCATTTCCGATTCCGGACTTATTTCCATGGCTGGTGGAAAACTGACCGGCTATCGCAAAATGGCGGAAACAGTTATCGATATTGTTCGTGACATGTTTACGGAAGAAGAAGGAATCCGTTATTCTGATTCAGAGACAAAGTATATGCCAATATCAGGCGGAAACGTTGGCGGAGCAAAAGGATTTGACAGCTTTCTGGAGGAGAAAACGAGCCAGGGAAAAGCGATCGGGCTTCCCGAGGAAAAGGCACGAGAACTGGCAGATTTATATGGATCAAACGTCGGTCTTGTCTTTGATTTTTATGAACAAGGAAAAGAGAGAGCAGAGGCTGCAGGTATCGAGCGTGTCACATTTGCGATGCTGCAATATGGGCTGGAATACGAACTGGTCTATCGGCCCGTTGACTTTTTCGTTCGCCGGACCGGTGCTTTATTCTTTAACATTGCCTGGGTCCACCAGCACAAGGATGCGGTAATTGCTTATATGGCAAAAGAACTGAACTGGAATGAGACGCAGAGAAATGCTTATACAAAAGAACTAGAACAGCTATTGAAAGAAGCAGTAGAACCTGCAGAGCCAATGATGGCCTAGTTTTGAATGGTTACCCCGGTCAGGAAAACGAGTGTTTTCCTGACCGGGGTTTTTCATTTGGCCCATAAAATAAGCTAAAACATGCTAAAATCGGCTAATATAAGGAGAGGTACATATACTAATTTGATTAATTAAGCGACAAAGGGGTTCTACTCGGTCACGAAAAGGGAACAAATAAAAGAGCCAGTTTTGTTTGACGGACTATCTTTATTACGTTATCATATTAGCAAGCTAAAGGATTCGAATGGATTCTCAAAAAGAAAGGATGCACTCCATGGCAAAGCGGTTAATGTTTGAAAAGCCACTGGGAATGCGGGACACGCTTCCCTTTTTTTATAATCAGAAGAAACAAGCTCGTGAATTATTGACAGAAGAAATCTCAAACTTCGGTTACATGTTTATGGATACACCAATATTGGAGTATTATGAGACAGTTGGAGAAGCGAGTGCTACCTTGGACCAGCAATTGTTCAAACTACTGGATCAACAAGGTCATTCCCTTGTATTGCGACCGGATATGACTGCTCCGATTGCGCGTGTGGCGGCGTCTCAGCTCAAGCGTGCAGAATTCCCGCTTCGTTTAGCTTATGATGGACCTGTTTTTCGTGCGCAGCAGACAGAAGGAGGAAAGCCGGCCCAATTTGAACAGGTTGGAACAGAACTGATTGGCGATCATTCTTCTTATGGAGATGCCGAAGTAATTGCCCTGTTGATCCGTTCTCTTCAACGGGCAGGTTTGCAAGATTTCCAGATTACAATCGGTCATGTCGGATATGTCCGTTGCTTTTTCAAAGAAATACTTGGTGATGACGATCCGGCGTTAACAGAAGAATTGATGAGCTACCTCTATCGGAAAAATCACGTTGGCTATCAGGAAGCGGTTAAAGCTCTCCCATTACATGACGAAGCAAAGCGGGCGTTGATGGGGCTGTTGAAGTTGCGGGGAGAAGATGAAGTGTTCGACCAAAGCAAGTCACTTGCCCGTAATCAGGAATGCCTGCAGGCTATTAATGAACTGAAGCAGCTGTACAAGATACTGAAGCAGTATCAAGTTGAGCAGTACGTCAGTTTCGACCTCAACTTGATCAGTCATATGGACTATTACACTGGCATTCTTTTTGAAGGGTATGCCCCTAACTTAGGCTCCTTGCTATGTAACGGAGGACGTTATGATCAATTGCTTCCTTCTTTCCAATTAAATGCCTCTGCTACCGGATTCGCCATCCATCTTGAGCGTCTGGTAGAAGCGCTTGCCAAACAGTCCAACGGAGACGAACGGATTGGCATTCTGGTTGATGACGACACATTTGCTGATGGATTAAAACAGGCACAAGACCTTCGACAAGAAGGGAAAAGCGTATTACTACAGCATGTAGATCAGGTTCCTGACCTGCAGCAATTCAAAGCAGAACTTGTAGAAGCGATTTATTTGACGACAGGAGGTGGCCATGATGCGTAAAACTTTGACAATTGCTATGCCAAAAGGACGGATCTTTGAAGAAGCAGCTGAGCTGATGAAGCAGGCAGGATATGACCTCCTGTCCAACCAAGAGGAATCAAGGAAATTGATATTGGAGTTCCCGGAACAGAATTTACGGATCATGATGGCCAAACCGATGGATGTGGTGACGTATGTAGAATATGGGACAGCCGATATCGGAATCGCCGGTAAAGATGTTCTCTTGGAGCAGGACCGTGATGTTTATGAAGTCCTTGACCTTGGCATCAGTCCTTGTTACATCGCTGTGGCCGGCCTTCCGGATCAGCCGCTCAGCAAAATTGCTCCGAAGATAGCGACAAAATATCCAAAAGTAGCCTCTGATTACTTTCGTGAGCAAGGAGAGCAAATTGAAATCATTCCACTGAACGGCTCGATTGAAATCGCTCCGTTAATCGGGCTTGCAGATCGGATAGTGGATATCGTTTCTACAGGAAGAACGTTGAAAGAAAACGGGTTAGTAGAGTATGAAAAAATTGTCGGTATTACATCACGGTTGATTGTCAATCCTGTAAGCTACCGATTGAAAAGTAAGGAAATTGATGAAATGGTCAACCAATTGAGTGAAGTGGTAGGGGAGGACTATGTATGAAAATCCTGAAAAAGAATGAAATCACTTCATTCAAGCGAAGTGTAGATGCAGGAACAGAAGAACAACGAGCGGCCGTCAAAGCAATCATCGCTGACGTGAAAGAAAAAGGCGATGAGGCTCTCCGCTCCTATACAGAAAAATTTGATGGCGTGGCTTTGGAAAATGTTAAGGTTGATAAAGAGGAAATTGAACAGGCATACAGACAAATGGATGGAGAACTGGTTGAGGTATTGAAAGAAGCTGCTGCCAACATACGTAGCTTCCATACGAAACAGAAGTCCACTTCCTGGTTTGACACGCAGGAGGATGGCACGATACTCGGGCAGAAAATCACACCGATTGATGCTGCAGGTGTCTATGTACCGGGCGGAACAGCAGCCTATCCATCTTCTGTTTTTATGAATGTCATTCCTGCTCAGGTAGCAGGTGTGGAACGGATAGCCATGACTACTCCTCCAGCCCCTGATGGAACACTGCCGTCAGGAGTATTGGTGGCTGCTGACCTTCTGGGTGTCAATGAAATCTATAAAGTCGGCGGAGCACAAGCCGTGGCTGCTCTGGCTTATGGAACAGATACCATTGTTCCTGTTGATAAGATTGTTGGACCAGGCAACGTTTTTGTTGCGCTCGCCAAACGGGAAGTTTTCGGTGACGTTGCGATTGATATGATTGCAGGGCCGAGTGAAATCGCTATTCTTGCAGATGATACCGCACGGCCGGAAGAAGTAGCCGCTGACTTACTTTCACAGGCTGAACATGATGCCCGTTCCTCGAGCGTACTGGTCACAACCAGTGAATTCCTGGCAGGAGCAGTCCAAGCCGAAGTTGACCGCCAGCTGCAAACATTGCCCCGAGAAGAAATCGCCCGGAAAAGCGTGGAAGACTATGGAGCGATTATTCTGTGTGAATCGATGGAAGAAGCGGAAGACACCATCAACGAAATTGCTCCTGAGCATCTGGAAGTAGTTACATCTGCTCCGTTCGAACAGTTAGCAAAAATTAAGCATGCGGGCGCTATATTTCTTGGAAGGTACAGCAGTGAACCGATCGGTGATTATTTCGCCGGACCAAACCATGTATTACCGACCAATGGAACAGCAAGATTTTCAAGTCCGCTGAACGTTGACGATTTTATAAAGAAATCAAGCATTATTTCTTACAGTGAACGAGCCTGGCGTGAAAACCACGAAAAGATTGCCCGTTTTGCCAGACTCGAAGGGCTGGAAGCACATGCCAGAGCAGTGGAGTCTAGAAAGGAGACAAAAGATGAGTAATAAGCGTATGGCTGCCATCGACCGGAAAACAAGAGAGACTGACATCAGTCTTAAAATTGACCTGGATGGAAGCGGCAAACAGGAGCTTGATGTCCAGGTCCCATTTTTAGCTCATATGCTGGAGCTGTTTAGTAAGCACGGGTTATTTGATATGGAAGTAAAAGGTCACGGGGACGTGGATGTTGATGACCACCATACGACAGAAGATATTGGCATCTGTCTTGGCCAAGCATTTCGTCAGGCGGTTGGAGATAAGGCAGGTATCAAACGGTATGGTTCGATGACCCTGCCGATGGATGAAACATTGGTGACGGTTGCCGTCGATTTAAGTGACCGTCCACATTTGGAATGGAAGGCAGAGATTCCTGCTGCGAAAATAGGAACCTTTGATACGGAAAATGTGCACGAGTTTTTCTGGAAATTCGCCCTGGAAGCCAGGATCAATTTACATATCGTCCTTCACCATGGGCACAACAGTCATCATATTGTAGAAGCGATGTTCAAAGCGCTGGCGCGTGCTTTGGATGAAGCGACACAAATTGACCCAAGAATTCAAGGGGTGCCAAGCACGAAAGGAAGTCTTTGATTATGATAGGTATCATTGATTATGGCATGGGCAACTTGTTCAGCGTGTCCAAAGCACTGGAGCGGCTGGATGTCTCATATAAATTTGGAGACCGACCTGAGCAGATTGCTGATTGTGACGGTTATATCCTTCCAGGTGTAGGAGCTTTTCCTGATGCTGTCAAGGCTTTGAAACACCATGGTTTTGTGGAATTTATTAAGGAAAAAGCGGAAGCCGGAGTTCCAATTTACGGGATTTGTCTCGGCATGCAATTATTATTCGAAGAAAGTGAAGAAAACCAGCTGACCGAAGGGCTTGGCCTTCTTCCTGGCAGAATAGTAAAATTCCCGGGGATAGATGAACAAGGATCTTCTTATAAAGTTCCGCATATGGGATGGAACCAGCTTAATATCCAGCAGCCGGACCATCCGTTACTTACAGGAATTAAGAACGAATACGTTTATTTCGTGCACTCGTACTATGTTTTTACAGAAGATCGTTCGATATTGCTTGCTACAGCGGATTATCACGTGGAAGTTCCTGGCATAGTGGGCAAAGGGGCGTTATACGCCAGCCAGTTCCACCCGGAGAAGAGCAGCAGAGCCGGCATGCAGTTGTTAGAGAATTTTTGCAAGAATATAGTACCGGAACAAGGAGGGACCCCGAAATGAGTTTTACCATTTACCCGGCGATCGATATGCGGGATGGAAAATGCGTCCGCCTGGAGCAGGGGGACTTTAATAAAGAAACTGTTTATGGAGAAAATCCATTCAAAGTCGCGGCAGGGTTTGCGGAAGCTGGAGCAAGTTGGATTCATATGGTCGACCTGGATGGTGCAAAAGAAGGGTCCAGACAGAATGCCGAGCACGTGGTTCGTGCAGCCAAAGAATTACAATGTTCTGTCCAGATCGGGGGAGGCATCCGTTCGGAAGAGGATGTCCGTTTTTATTTGGATCAAGGTGTCGATCGCGTGATTATTGGATCCCTTGCTATCCGGAATCTGGAGCTTACTAAAGAATTGCTCTCTAAATTCAGAGACCGGATTGCCATCGGACTTGATGCCAGAGATGGCTATGTTGCCACGGACGGCTGGCTGGAGCGATCGGAAGTGACAGCTGTTGCCCTCGGGAAGGAACTGGCTGAAGCGGGGGCTGAAACATTTATTTATACGGATATTGCCAAAGATGGGATGCTTTCTGGTCCAAACACCAAAGAAATTGTCCGCTTAGCTGAAGAGACCAACACCAATGTTATCGCATCAGGGGGTATTAAGGGCCTGGAAGATCTTCGTGAACTGAAACAATATCAATCAAGCAAAGTGATCGGTTCCATCGTAGGAAAAGCTCTTTATACAAACCAATTCTCCCTTAAAGATGCCTTGAAGGAGGAAGCGTGATGCTTGCCAAACGAATCATCCCTTGCCTTGATGTCAAGGAAGGAAGAGTGGTGAAAGGAATCCAGTTTGTAGAAATCCGGGATGCCGGTGACCCAGTCGAACTGGCAAAGGTTTACGATGAACAAGGTGCCGATGAGCTTGTTTTTTTGGATATTTCAGCAACTCACGAAGGAAGGAAGACGATGATCGATGTCGTCCGTCAAGTAGCTTCTGAATTAGCGATCCCTTTTACGGTAGGGGGAGGAATCGGATCACTCGAAGATATCAGGGCAATCCTCCGTGCAGGTGCGGATAAGGTTTCTTTAAATTCTTCTGCAGTCAGAAGACCGGAATTGATCAAAGAAAGTTCCGATTACTTCGGAACCCAATGTATCGTCGTAGCGATTGATGCTCGGTTTGATCCTGAAGTTGACACTTGGCGGGTATATACCCATGGCGGACGGAAGCCTACGGACTGGCTTCTTGAGGATTGGGCTAAGGAGGCTGTTCGGTTAGGAGCGGGAGAAATCCTGCTGACCTCCATGAACCAGGACGGTGAAAAGACAGGTTTCGATCTCGCGATGCTGAAAGCTGTTCAAAAAGTTGTCAATGTCCCGGTTATTGCTTCCGGCGGGGCTGGTTCAGCAGAACATTTCCTTGAAGTTTTTCAGGAAACAGATGTAGATGCAGCACTGGCGGCATCGATTTTTCATTATAAGGAAACATCCGTGCAACGCGTGAAAGATTACCTTCAAGAAAAAGGAGTGGTCGTGCGATGAATTTAGATAATATAAAGTTCGATGAAAAGGGACTGGTACCCGCAATCGTTCAGGATGCCCGAAGTAAATCGGTTCTGACACTGGCATATATGAATAAGGAATCATTGGAGAAAACTCTGGAAACAAACGAGACTGTATTCTACAGCCGCTCACGTCAAGAGTTATGGCATAAGGGAGAAACTTCCGGCAACACTCAGCAAGTCACCAGCATTCATTATGACTGTGACCAGGATGCTTTGCTAGTACAAGTTGTACCGAATGGACCAGCTTGTCATAAAGGAGATTATAGTTGTTTTTCTGAAGCTATCACAAGTGAAAAGGTTTCACTGCCGGAAAACCGTTATGAAATACTTGATCAATTGCAACTGATTCTTGCTGACAGGAAAGCGACCAAACCGGAAGGCTCCTATACAAGTAAGCTGTTCCAGGAAGGTGTCGACAGGATTGCCAAGAAAATTGGCGAAGAAGCAGGAGAAGTCATTATTGCCGCTAAAAACAATGATCCAGAAGAGCTCTCCCTGGAATCTGCAGACCTGTTGTTTCATTTACTAGTGCTCCTGACAGACCGTGACGTTTCTTTAGATAAAGTTCTTGGCGTACTGGAAGAAAGGCATCGTTGATCCTATCCGGTTATTTTACTGTTTTTGTCAAAAAATAGTCTATATCCTATAATTCATCTGTGTTATACTGTCATACGTACTGAAACGGTGATAGGAGGATATTGATGCCTACTTCTAGGAATGGAGCCACAAAAAATGTAGATAACGTGATTCATTTTGTAGCGGATGGGGAGTTTTATTTCAGTTATGGTGTGCAGGCTTTCCAAAAAAGGAATTTCACCATGGCTGTCAAATGGCTGAAAAAAGCGATAGAAAAATCTCCCGATGAACCCCTATATGCTTGTCAACTGGCTGTCGTCCACACAGAGCAGGGCTCCTATCATAAAGCGAATCAATTATTGACCGAAGTACTTTCGGTATTCGGAAAAGAATATGTTGATTGTTATTACTTAATTGCAAATAATTATGCGCATCTCGGTTTATTTAAAGATGCGAAAAAATATGCAGAAGCCTATTTGGAAAAGACGAAACAAGGCGATTTCAAAGAAGCTGCTGAACAATTATTAGAGTTAGTTACATCTTTGGAAGAAGAGGAAGATGATGACTGGACGCTGGAAGATGAGGATGAATTGCTCATTTACCAGGAAACCGCACTCTACCATCTCCAGCGTCAGGAATGGGAAGAAGCGCTGGTACTCCTCGAAGAAATGATGCAGCTTTTCCCTGATTATACAGCGGCAAAGCATGAGTACACATTTGCGCTATTCCATCGTGGAGATGAGGATGAGGCGATCAAGTTAGAGCAGCAGTGGCTGGAAAACCAGCCGAACAATTTGCACAGTCATGTCAACCTGGCTATATTTTACAAAGAACGAAATGACGATCGCAGTAATGAACATATTAAGATGGTAAAGAAGATTTTTCCAATCCATGACCATCAAAAACTCTATATTGCCCAGGCATTGACAAGAACTGGCCATTACCAGGAAGCATGCGAGCGGTTCCAATCCATCCGGTCGAAAGATGTTAAACGTACGAAAACATTTTATAAATGGCACAGCATCGCATCCTATCATACTGGAAAGCCTTCCAAGGCATTGCATTTGTGGGAAGAAGGGTGTAAGAAATACCCGGAAATGAGTGAGGAAGGCGGCCCTTGGAACGCATCTTGACAGCGTTTGGGGAGATGACGTTCCGCAAATACCCTAGTGAGCATATTAATAGACGCAGGAGATACATTTTTATAGGATGATAGTATGAAACTGACTAGTTCGAGTCAATGTATATATAGGGGGCTGAATTAAAATGGAAGAGCATATTTATGATGTAATCATCGCAGGTGCAGGGCCGGCTGGAATGACAGCTGCTGTCTACACTTCACGTGGGAATTTAGATACGCTTATGATTGAGCGTGGAATTCCAGGCGGTCAAATGGCTAACACAGAAGATGTCGAAAACTATCCTGGTTATGAAAGCATTCTTGGGCCGGATCTTTCCAACAAAATGTTCGAGCATGCCAAAAAGTTCGGTGCCGAATATGCCTATGGAGATATCAAGGAAATTAAAGACGGCAAAGAATATAAAACGGTTGTAGCAGGAAATAAAGAATATAAAGCACGTGCTGTCATCATTGGTACTGGCGCTAAATATAAAGAGATCGGTGTGCCTGGTGAAAAAGAACTGGGAGGACGCGGTGTATCCTATTGTGCTGTATGTGATGGGGCATTTTTCCGTGATAAAGAGCTGGTTGTCATTGGTGGAGGAGACTCTGCTGTAGAAGAGGGCGTGTACCTGACTCGCTTTGCCAGCAAGGTCTCAATTGTCCACCGTCGTGACGAATTGAGAGCACAGCCGATCCTGCAGCAACGTGCATTTGATAATGAAAAAGTGGAATTCGTCTGGGATACAGTGTTGAAATCCATCAATGACAAAGATGGAAAAGTAGGCAGTGTCACATTATTCAATAAGAAGACAGAAGAAGAATACGAGTTTGATACAGATGGGGTTTTCATCTATATTGGAATGATTCCGCTAAGTGAACCATTTAAAAGTTTAGGTATTACAAATGAACAAGGCTATATACCGACTGATGAAAATATGGAAACAAAGATTCCAGGGATTTTTGCAGCCGGGGATATACGTGAAAAAACGCTCCGTCAAATTGTGACAGCTACAGGAGACGGAAGCATTGCGGCCCAATCTGCCCAGCATTATATCGAAAACCTGATGGAAGAATTGAAGGTTGCCAATAAGTAATCAATTGCCGTGTGTTGGCAGGCGTGCAGGACTTTTAGAATAGTAATTGCAACTTAACTCTCCTGTAACACGCATGAAATAATTGTGGGGTACAATATAATTAATTAATTGACCCCCTTTTAATAGATAGATCTATTGCGCACAGGTGCCTAGCCGCCTGTGCATTTTTTTGTGGCTGGTAACATTGTGGGACGAATCTGATTCATTGTATAATAATATATGATGTCCTCCGACTAAGGATGAGGTGACGTAATTGCAGCGAGTGACGAATTGTATTTTGCACATAGATGATCAAGTTTTGATGTTAAAAAAACCGCGAAGGGGCTGGTACGTGGCCCCTGGCGGTAAAATGGAACCTGGTGAATCGATTAAAGAATCAGCTGTCCGGGAATTCCGGGAGGAAACCGGATTAGCAATTAAGAACCCTGAAATGAGAGGATCATTTACTTTCATCATCCGGGATGGCGACGAAACTGTCCAGGAGTGGATGATGTTTACTTTTTATTGCACCGAATATGAGGGATCACTGCTAGAGGAAAGCGAAGAAGGTGAGCTGGAATGGGTGCCAGTGGCTGAGGTACTTAGCAAGCCTATGGCAGAAGGCGATCGGCATATCTTCAACCATATACTGACGAGTGACGAGCAAGTTTATGGAACGTTTGTCTATACGCCTGATTATCAGCTACTTGAAGTAGACTTAGATCCGACAGAACCAGAATAATTAGTATTCTGCCAGCAAGGTTTGTGCCATATCGATGGAGACTGCTGCCTGATAGGAGTGGATACAATATGACTAAAAAAGAACAAGAGACACAGCTGGTAATCATCACGGGAATGTCTGGGGCTGGTAAAACAGTGGCGGTACAAAGCTTTGAAGACTTAGGTTTTTTCTGTGTGGATAACCTGCCGCCAGCTTTGCTGCCAAAGTTTCTAGAATTGATGAAGGACTCTTCTAACAACATTGAGAATGTAGCACTTGTGATGGATTTAAGAGGACGGGAATTTTTTGATGCATTATTTGAAGTATTGGATAAGCTTGTGGATGAGCCATGGCTGCAGGAACACATCCTGTTTCTGGATGCACAGGATCAGGCATTGGTTTCCCGGTATAAGGAAACACGACGTTCTCATCCTCTGGCGAAGGATGGACTGCCTTTAGACGGCATAAAACAAGAGCGCCGGATGCTCGATGAGTTGCGGGGAAGAGCGCAAACAATTATAGAAACGACTGATTTGAAGCCGAGAGAGTTACGGGAGCAAATCATCCAGACGTATGCCAATACGCAGAAGAAACGTGAGATATTCTCGGTTCAAATGGTTTCCTTCGGCTTCAAATATGGGGTGCCGATTGATGCGGATTTAATATTTGATGTACGGTTTTTACCCAATCCACATTATGTGGAACACATGCAGCCGCTTACCGGACTTAATAGTGAAGTATCATCGTATGTCTTCAAATGGTCTGATACACAGAAGTTTCTCGAAAAATTGATTGATCTGCTGCAGTTCATGCTTCCGCAATACAAACGCGAAGGAAAAAGCCAGCTAATCATCGGAATCGGTTGTACAGGTGGACAGCACCGTTCGGTGGCAATAGCTGAACATTTACGCAAGCATTTTTCAACCGATTACGTAACCCATGCCAGCCATCGGGATATCGATAAAAGAAAGGGCCATTGATCATGACAATAAATAGAAAGCCTAAAGTGGTCGTCTTGGGAGGCGGGACCGGCATGCCTGTTTTACTTCGGGGGCTCAAAGACCTGCCAATTGACCTTTCGGCTATCGTGACAGTTGCCGACGATGGGGGAAGTTCCGGTCGGTTGAGGAACGAAATGTCCATTCCAGCTCCAGGAGATATACGAAATGTGATTGCTGCATTGTCTGATGCAGAACCAATGCTGCTGGAATTATTTCAGCATCGGTTTGAAAGTGGAAATGGATTGTCCGGCCACTCCATGGGTAACCTACTATTAGCAGCGCTGACCTCCATGAAAGGTGACTTTTTTACAGGCATCAAAGAGATCTCCCGTGTTCTTAATGTGAAGGGGAAGATTTATCCAATCGCTAATCAGAATATGTATCTACATGCGGAAATGGAAGACGGGACATTAGTTTCAGGGGAATCGAATATTCCTAAATATCCCGGCAGAATCAAGCGGGTTTTTCTGGAGCCGGATCCCGTAAAACCGCTCCCGGAAGCGGTGGAAGCAATTAAACATGCGGATTTAATTGTGATTGCACCAGGAAGTCTCTATACAAGTACGCTTCCTAATATTATCATACCCGAAATTTCTAAAGCCCTGAGAGAAACATCAGGAAAAGTAACTTACGTATGTAATGTTATGACACAGCATGGTGAAACAGATGGCTATTCAGCAGGCGATCATGTCAAAGCAATTATTGATCATGTGGGGGAAGGATGTGTCCATTCCATCATCGTCCATAACCAGCCAATCGAACATGATGTAAGGAAAATTTATGCTGAAGAACAGGCAGAACCTGTCATCTATGATAATGAGCGAATTCGCAGGATGAAATTGGAAGTCATTGAAGAAGATATCATCGACCATTCCAAAGCGATGTTGCGCCATGATACTAAAAAAATTGCAAACCTGCTCTACAGGATGCTGTAGATAGCAAGGAGTTTTATGCAGGGAGGTGAACGTCGTGTCTTTTGCTTCAGAAATAAAGAAAGAGCTGACGAATGCAGAGGCGGAAAAACCGTGCTGCATTCATTCCGAATTGGCTGCCCTCATCCGTATGAATGGCTCCGTATCTCTGAATTCAAATAAAACATACGTGCTGGACGTTCAAACGGAAAATGCTGCTATTGCCCGGCGGATCTATACATTGATTAAAAAAGTCTACCACTCACCAGTGGAGTTGCTTGTCCGAAAGAAAATGCGTTTAAAAAAAAATAATGTCTATATCGTTCGAATGAAAGAGGAAGTAAAGGCCTTTTTAGAAAAATTGGAAATTATGAATGATGGTCCTTTTTCCTTCAACCGAACCATTTCGGAAAATCATAAACAGGATATCTGCTGTAAACGCGCCTACCTTAGGGGGGCTTTTCTTGCAGGTGGTTCTGTCAATAATCCGGAAACATCTTCTTATCACTTGGAAATTTATAATTCTTATCAAGAACACAATGAAGCTCTATGTGAGTTGATGAATGAGTTTAATTTACATGCCCGGACCCTGGAAAGAAAAAAAGGGTATATCACTTATATCAAAGAAGCAGAAAAAATAACAGAATTTCTCAGTAATATGGGAGCCCATCAGGCATTATTCAAGTTTGAGGACGTGCGAATAGTCCGTGATATGAGAAACTCTGTCAACCGCCTTGTCAATTGTGAAACGGCAAACTTGAATAAAACAATTGGAGCCGCCTTCCGTCAGGTGGAAAACATTAAGTTTATTAAAAATACCGTGGGTATTGAAGCTCTGCCAGAAAAACTGCAGGAGGTAGCAATGCTGCGTCTGTTGCATCAGGATGTTTCTTTGAAGGAATTAGGTGAATTGGTTTCTACAGGGAAAATCAGCAAATCCGGAGTAAATCACCGGCTAAGGAAAATTGATGAATTTGCTGAGAAGGTGAAAAAAGGAGAGATTTATCCGACTTCCCAGCAATAAGGTGATTTCCAAGTATAATCCATGTTATTGATAGAAGATTCATGCTATAATGAATGCAATTAAAAAACGCTTTCAAGGAGAGCGTTTTTTCTATCACCAACTATGATAGCGCTTCCCATATAGGAGTGTAGAAGAGAGGAGAATTCAGGTGGTTGAACGGTCGTTGAAAGTGGAATTGGAAACAGGTCTGCAAGCGAGACCAGCAGCCCAATTCGTGCAATTAGCTAATCGTTTTTCATCCGATATATTCATTGAAAAGGACGGAAAAAGAGTAAACGCCAAAAGCATTATGGGATTGATGAGTCTTGCTATTGGAGCCGATGAAGAAGTACTGCTGATTACCGAAGGTTCTGATGAAGAACCGGCTATGGAAGAACTGCAGGCTTTCGTTATAAAATAGTAATGGTTGATGCTACTTATGTGAATAAATGAACATTGGGTATAGTGTGTTCAGGAAAAAAGCTTCCATACTAAAGACCCTGACCGGGAGGTCAGGGTCTCTTTTTGAATGAAAAAATAATTATTATTCGGTTGGTTTCTTTTCCATTACTTTGTCGATCAATCCATATTCTTTCGCTGTATGCGCTGGCATGAAGTTATCACGATCGGTATCCCGCTCGATAACCTCTAATGGCTGTCCAGTACGCTCAGAAAGGATTTTATTCAACTTTTCACGCATTTGCAAGATACGACGAGCATGAATTTCGATGTCAGCTGCCTGACCTTGCGTTCCACCTAAAGGCTGGTGAATCATAACTTCACTGTTTGGCAGTGCATAACGCTTACCTTTTTCACCAGCAGCCAATAGGAAAGCTCCCATAGATGCTGCCATACCGATACAAATGGTAGATACATTTGGTTTGATGAATTGCATCGTATCGTAAATTGCCATTCCAGCTGTAATGGATCCGCCTGGCGAGTTGATATAAAGAGAAATATCTTTGTCCGGGTCATCAGCTGCCAGGAATAGAAGCTGAGATACAATCGAGTTGGATACGTTATCATCGATTCCGCTTCCCAGCATAATGATTCGGTCTTTCAGCAGGCGTGAGTAAATATCGTATGCACGTTCTCCGCGGTTTGTTTGTTCAATAACTGTAGGTACTAAATTCAATGTAAATTCCTCCTTCATCACTTATTATCATTGGATGATGTGATAGTTTTATCATACATCCAAGGTCAATAAAGGTCAAACAAAATACTTCGACTTTATCAGGCAAAATTCCTTCTACCATGATTCCCTAAATCAGGCAGAATAAACCTGCCTCTATAGGTTTTTCCAGCTGTTTACAGTAGTTGATATTTGTTTTTGGGTCTTCCCCGACTCCCATAATCAGAAACAACTTCGATTTCCCCTTTTTCCACCATGTGATGGAGGTAGCGATGGACGGTCTGATAAGCGATTGGCAGTTGCTGCTGAATCTCATTGATAGTTACTGGCTGGTTTTGATTATAGAGGAAGTGTTTAATCGACTTGCGTGTCTCTTTGTTGATTCCTTTGTCTACATATATATCCTGCTCTGTATGAGCCAGTTTAGCGAATTTCATATTCAGTTTGATCCGTGATATTAAATCAGGTGCCTTTATTGGCTTCATGGCAAAATCTGTAGCACCTGCTTCTAAAAAAGTGTTGGCAATATCCTGTCGGTCATCCACAGTTAAAACGATGATAGGGATATGCTTGTTTTCCTTTCTAATGGCTTTGACAGTTTTCAACCCATCCCATTCCGGCATGTGATAATCGACTAACACCAGGTCAGGGTCGAGCTTTTGCAATAATGCCACCCCCTCTTTTCCATTGGAAGCTTCGGTGGATGGCCACTCACAAAATTCGCATATTTCTTTCAGGGTGAAACGTATGTCTTCATTGTCATCGATGATCAAAATCATCCTATCGCTTCCTTTCTTGAGTGCTGAGGGATAGTGATCGTGGTGATCGTATAAGAACCCGGTTCACTTGATACCTCAATACTGCCAGAATGACTCTCTATTACCCGCTTAACAAACGGCAGACCGATACCGGAAGAATTTTTAGTGCTGAAACCTTCCTGCCAAATGTGAACAAGGTTAGCCTGGTCGATACCAGGTCCGTTATCTTCTATTCTGATGCAGGTTCTATTAGCTTGATTAGTTACATCCACCTTGATTTTCCCCCCGCGGTCATGTAAATAAATCATCGAGTTCTCCAGCACATTGGATATTGCCCTGGAAAATCGTATTTTGTTAACATATAAAGGAGGCACAGCTTCATCGATATGAACTTCAAAGTCAATTGGCAGGTCATCTGTGTTCAAATGACTCATCACATAATCAAGCAATTCTTCTACTGGTATTTCTTTTCGAATATCTTCATAAAGTATATCCGAAATCATTTCTTTCATTTTCACGACCGATTGATTAATTCGGCTAAAATAACTTTTTGACTTGTGGTCATCTGCCTTTACCTTCATTTCCATCAAAGATAATAGCCCTTCAATCGCTACCAAGGGTGTTTTTAAATCGTGGACTAATGTATGCATCTCCTGATAAACCTTGGACTCAATTAAATCATTTCTGGTCCTTTGCAGTTCTTTTCCTTGTGCCTGGTATAATTTTAAAGTAGCGATTTGTTTATTGAATAAGTGAATCAGCGTAGTAAAAATCAAGGCAATGATAAAGAAAATAAGGAAAAATACTAAGGCAATCGTGCTGAAAAGGTTATGATCGGTCAAGAATTCATCTACAGTCTTTAAGCTCACAGCCAGGTCGTTTGTTCCAAATCCATAATGGCTTAAAGACGGAATCAAGTTAAGCCATTGAAGCGAGGTGGTTGTCAAAATCAACAAAACGAGAAAGGTTAAGGCGAAATAGCGCTGCTGTGGAAGGTAGGTACTAAATAATAGGATAAAGCCGATCGTCAGTAATTGCGGAAGGTACGCATAATATTCAGCATAAAGGAAGTTCAGCGCCCAAACTGCCATTAATGACAGAATGGCATACACTATTTGGAAGCGGACGGTACTGCTGTTTTTGACAAAATATCTAGTAAGAAATAATGTACCGAAAAAAATCATAGAAAACATCAGTACGTTCCGTGAAATATAGGCAAAAGCAGTAACAAGCAGCTTCCCGCTGTCTTCCTCAATAAGGCTGCGGTCGATCTCTTCATAGATGTACATGGACCAGTCCATCGTCAATGCTGGTATCAGCATTCCGTAAAAAACAAGTACAATTCCAAGGGTTCCCCAGAAAGGGTGTGTTTGCTGCTTCATTCTGAATCCCCCTACCTGAACACCGAGTTGAATGGTGTTTTCATATCTTCTATTTCATTTGCAAAGGTGGACTTTACTTTATAGTCTTGAATCATGTCCATTAAATTTTGAGGAGGGATCTCATGCTTTTTTCCAATAAAATAATCTGCATAAGGAAGAGTCATCGCTAAAAACTCCCACGATTCTTCATAATCCCTATATTGGACATCCAAATCAAAAATCACTACCGGTACTTGCTCTGCTTCTGCTTCTTTCATTAACTCAACGATACGTTCTTTCTCCTGAGCCAACTTTCTATTTTTATGTAGCAACCCGTTGTAGCTATAGCCAGCCACAATGACCAGCGTCTCGTATTCGTATAAATCTGTTGCCAACGCCCTTGGGCGGTATTCGGCATCGAGGTGGAGCTGTTGGGCAAGCTTTTGGACAATCCCGCCTTCCACCGTTTGTCCTGCTGAAGTGATTAAGACGGGTTGTTTCCCGATTGGTGCAGGAAGGTTTGGATACATATATGTCGTTTGTCCTGATGCCTGATAGGAATGGTGTCCGATCACAATAAGACTGATAACGAAGCATAACAATATGATGGAGTATTTCTTCAAAAGGCATTTCCCCTTATTTGGTGTATCAAATCTATAAGCTTTAGCGGTAAATCAGAAGTGAAAGGCACTTTTACTCTTATTTTACTTAAATATTCTGAATAATGAAAGGTGCATTTAATCAGCCTGGTTAAAAAGAAGGAGAATGGAGCTGAACTAATAGGAGGGAGGTTTAATGTTTGGATCCCGTGGACTGATAATAGAGGGGCCTCCATATGGCAAAAAAATCGAGTATAAAATCTATTGATTTTATACTCGATTACATCTGCTGATTTAATTGTTTATCCATCAACTACTGGAACTACTTTTTTTATTGCTTTAAGCGTGGATCGAGTGCATCTCGCAGTCCATCACCCAACAGGTTGAAACCTAAAACAACGAGAAGGATAGCAAAGCCAGGGAACATGACTACCCATGGAGCAGTCTGCAGGGCGGAGCGGCCATCACTAAGCATGGCTCCCCATTCAGGGAGAGGTGGCTGTGCCCCTAACCCTAAGAAACTCAGACCTGCTGCATCCAAAATAGCCGTACCTATCGTTAGAGTTGCCTGGACAATAATTGGCGCCAGGCAATTCGGTAATACGTGAGAAAATAAAATTCTTCCATTCTTCGCACCAATTACACGGGAAGCCTCGATATATTCCGTTTCTTTGACAGAGAGCACGGTCGATCGTACAATCCTGGCAAAATGGGGTACACCCACGATTCCAACGGCAATCATAGCGTTTGTCAGGCTTTTCCCTAAGACAGCAACTAATGCAATCGCCAATAGAATACTAGGAAAAGCCATCATGATATCAATCAGCCGCATGATAATCTGGTCGACCCACCGTCCGAAAAATCCGGCAACAGCTCCTAGAAATACACCGACAATCATTGAGATTCCTACAGTGATGACACCAATTTGAATAGTTATCCGTGATCCGTAGACAATCCGTGAGAAGATGTCCCTTCCAAGTTCATCTGTTCCTAACAAATGTTCAGAGGAAGGAGATTGATAGCGGTCGATGATGCTTTGGTCTGTTGGTGAATGGGTTGCAATTTGAGGTGCGAATATAGCAACCACAATCAATAATGTTATGATGACCAAGCCGATTAAAGACGTTTTACTTTTGATTACCCTGGATAAGGAATCAAGCCAGAGGCTTGAGTTCTTTTTACTTTTTAGTGCGGGATCCATCTGATCCGCTTTTGCTTCAGCAGCCAAGGTTTTCACATCCTTTCCTAATCCAGTTTGATTCTTGGGTCGAATAACGTATAAAGGATATCAGTGATCAAGTTTACCAATACGAAAATGATAGCGATGATTAAAATAGTGCTTTGGACGACAGGATAATCCCGGCTGAGGATGGCATCGACTACATATCTTCCGACCCCTGGCCATGAGAAAATCGTCTCCGTTAAGACGGCTCCCCCTAATAAAAATCCAAACTGCAATCCAATGACAGTGAGAACTGGAAGGGAAGCGTTTTTCAGGGCATGTTGGAAGATGACCAACCGGCCGGCTAACCCTTTTGCGTTGGCAGTTCGTATGTAGTCCTGCTTCATAACTTCTAACATACTTGAACGAGTCATACGCGCGATGATAGCCATTGGGATGGTGGCAAGGGCCAGGCCTGGCATCAATAGGTGTCGGAATGCATCGACGAATGCCGTTCCGTTCAAGGTCAGAATGCTGTCTACCAAATATAAGTTGGTGATTTTTGTCAACTCAATATCATTGGATAGCCTTCCGGATGGAGGTAACCAATTCAATTCCACAGAAAATAGCCAAATCATCATTAAACCAAGCCAAAATATTGGCATCGAGACACCGAATAATGCTCCACTCATACTCAGATTGTCAAACCAGGAGTATTGCTTAACAGCTGCGATCACTCCGGCAAGTACTCCGATAACAACAGCAATGGTCATGGCAAATAGGGTCAATTCAATCGTAGCTGGCAGTCGGCTGCCTATTTCTGAAGCGACCGATTCTTTGGATTTGATAGAGTCACCTAGATCACCAGTAGCGATTTTACCCATAAAGTTTCCATATTGGACAATATAAGGGTCATTTAAGTTCAATTCTTCCCGCAACATTTCCAGCTGCGTTTCTGTCGCTTTTTCTCCAAGGATACTTCTGGCTGGATCTCCGGGAACCAGATGCATCAGGGAAAAGGCGATGATCGATACACCGATGATAACGGGTATCAATGATACAAGACGTCTAATAATATAATTGAGCATACTGCATTCCTCCAAATTTAAAAAGCTGTTCAAAGGGGCTTTATCTGTCAGTTGTCTGCCGCGAAGCGCCCCTTTGGTTTTCACAGCCCTTTTCATAGCCTGATTAAAAGGGAGGGGGAAAGGAATATCCCTTCCCTTAACCTCAATTAGTTCAGTTCTAAGTAGTTGAAAGGTTCACTTCCTGTTGGATGAGGAATATAGTTCTGAACTTCTTTCTTAACGGCAAGTGGTGGTGTCGTATGAGCAATCGGGAACCATGGTGCATCTTCATGGATGATTTCCTGTGCTTCTTCATAAAGTCCGACACGTTTCTCCTGATCAAGTTCTGTTTGCGCCTGCTTTAAGATATCATGCAGTTCATCGTTCTTATAGAAGGCGATGTTTCCTGCAGAACCTTTTTTCGCATTATCTTTATCCAGCAATACGTATAGGAAGTTGTCAGGGTCACCGTTGTCACCTGTCCATCCTAAGAACGCCATATCGTGGTCGCCATTTTCAGTTGCGCTTAAATGAGAATCCCATTCGTTTTCGACGATTTCAACTTCAATGTTGACTTCTTTCAACATTTCCTGGATCGCCTGTGCAGCGAACTTCGGCTGTGGCAGGTAAGGGCGTGGATTGGACATGGTATACAGAGTGATACTCATGCCATCGCCGTATCCTGCTTCAGCAAGTAGTGATTTTGCTTCTTCGACATCGTAACCGTAATCTTCTACGTTATCGTTATAGCCCCATAGGGATGGCGGCATTGGATTTTTAGCAGGTTTTCCAATACCTTCAAACAAGGAAAGTAATTTCTCTTTATCAATGGCAAGGTTGATTGCCTGACGGACTTTCTTGTCTTTTAATGGACCTTCTTTATCCGTATTCATAGCCATATAGGATACGTTCATAGAAGGACGACGGATGATTTGTAATGCTTCATCATCTTCTGCCTGCTGGATATCCTGTGGGTTCATTCCATTCATTGCATCAATAGAACCTGATTGCAATTCCATGAAACGAGCACCATTATCCGGAATAACACGGAAAATCACTGTATCGACTTTAGCTGTTTCTCCGAAATAATCTTCGTTTTTAGACAAGGTAATGCTGTCATCCTGTTTCCACTCTTCAAAAATGAATGGACCGGTACCTACAGGGTTTTTGAAGTAGTCCTCTCCATGCTCTTCAATAGCATCCGGGCTTGCGATACCAAATGGAGGCATGGCAAGTGTGTTCAGGAACGGTGCATTAGGTTCAGATAGTGTGAATGTAACTTCATAATCTCCTGTAGCTTCTACCTTTTCAATGATTCCACCGGGGTTTTCTTCAGATGCCCCGAACATATAACCGTAGTAAACATATTCTGCTCCTTCTGTCCAACGCTCGAAGTTGAAGACGACATCTTCAGCTGTAAAGTCAGTTCCATCGTGGAATGTGACATCATCACGTAGTTGGAATGTCCATTCCAGGCCATCATCACTTGTTTCCCATTCTGTAGCCAGGGCAGGTACTACTTCTGTACCTTCCTGTTCATAACGAACTAGTGTGTCATAAATCTGGTTGGTGACATAAATGGATTCACCATCGGTAACTTTAGAAGGGTCAAGCTGTTCTGAGTCGGCTCCTCGGCCAAATACGAATGTGCTGCTGCCGCCGCTGCCTTCTTCAGCTGACTCGGAATCTGTAGTATCCTGGCTGTTACTGTCTTCACCTTCCGAATTGGCTTCATCGTTATTGCTGCATCCAGCTACAACTAGAACCATCAGTGTGAAAACGGTCAACAACATCCAAAGTGCTTTTTTCTTCACAATTAGTTCCCCCTTAAATGGAATGTAATAAATTAAGTATTAGACAAGCGTTGCTTCCGTGTCTTCAACCACCTCCTTAACGAGATGACAGGCAACTTGATGCTCTGCACCTGGAATCTGTTTTAAGACCGGTTTTTTCTGTTTGCATATATCTTCGGCCCAAGGACACCTGGTGTGAAATTTACATCCTTGAGGTGGATTAGAAGGAGAAGGAAGATCTCCCTCAAGGGTGATCCGTTCCCGTTTTTCTACGGGCCGCGCCTCGGGAATGGATGATAATAATGCTTTAGTATAGGGATGCTTAGGGTTTCCATACAGCTCTTCCACATCACCTATTTCTACAATCTCGCCTAAGTACATGACAGCGACTCGGTCACTGATATGATGGACGACACTGAGGTCATGGGCAATAAAAATATAAGTGAGGTTGAATTCTTTTTGTAAATCTTCCATTAAATTGATGACCTGAGCCTGAATAGATACGTCCAAAGCCGAAACAGGTTCATCACAAATAATCAATTCCGGATCCAAAGCTAAAGCTCTTGCAATCCCGATCCTCTGTCTTTGTCCTCCACTGAACTCATGTGGGTAGCGGGATTTATGATAACTGTCCAGCCCTACTACTTCGAGCAGCCTATCCAGTTTCTGCTGCCGTTCTTCTTTTGACATACCGAAGATTTTCATCGGTTCTGTCACCGTTTGTTCAATTGTTTTACGAGGATTCAAGGAAGCGTAGGGGTCTTGAAAGATGAGCTGCATTTCTTTGCGAAGCTTCCTTAATTCTTCCCCCTTCACATCGGTGATGTCCTGCCCTTTATAAAAAATCTTGCCTTCTGTCGGCTCAAGAAGTTTCAGTATGGTCCGCCCTGCTGTGGATTTTCCGCACCCACTTTCACCTACCAGGCCGAGTGTCTCCCCTTGATTGACTGTGATGGATATGCCATCGACAGCCTGAACAGCGCCTGTCTGTTTAGGGAAAATAGCTCCTTTATAAATAGGGAAATGTTTTTTTAAATTTTGGACACGTAAAAGTTCACTCATGGACGGTCACCTTCTCTTCCTGTTCATACAATAAGCAGCGCACAAAATGGTCTGTTTCATCTTCTGATAGAGCAGGATCTTTTATCAGACACTCATCCTTGACATGAGAACACCTGGGTGCGAAGCTGCATCCCCTTGGCAAGTCTCTTAAATCAGGTGGCAGGCCTTTAATTGCCTCGAGTCTTTCTTTTCGGTTATGAATTTGAGGAATAGATGATAGCAATCCCCAGGTATAAGGGTGCTTTGGTTTATCAAATAACTCTTTGACACTCGAGAATTCTACGGGTTTACCAGCATACATAACCATGACACGGTCACATACTTCTGCGACAACACCAAGGTCGTGCGTAATCATGATGATAGCCATGCCCAATTCTTGCTGCAGCTTTTTTAACAGGTCGAGTATTTGCGCCTGGATGGTTACGTCGAGGGCGGTCGTAGGTTCATCCGCAATCAAAACTTTAGGATTACAGGCAAGTGCCATCGCAATCATGACACGCTGCCGCATTCCTCCACTGAATTCATGGGGGTAGTTTTTTAAACGTTTGGCAGCATCGGGGATGCCCACTAAATCAAGCAACTCGATTGCGCGAATGCGTGCTTGCTGTTTATTCATATTTTCATGAGTCATAATGGTTTCCAGCATCTGTTTTTCTACAGAAAAAACCGGATTAAGGGAAGTCATCGGATCTTGGAAGATCATCGAAATGTCTTTCCCGCGTATTTTTCTCATTTCTTTTTCTTTCTTAGGCAGCAGGCTTTCACCTTTGAAACGAATTTCCCCTGAAACGATTTTGCCTGGGGGGGACGGTACTAATTTCATTATCGACATAGCCGTAATACTCTTACCGGAACCGGATTCTCCGACAATCCCTAGTGTTTCTCCTGGTTTGACAGAGAAACTGACACCGTCAACTGCTTTAACGACCCCGGATTTAGTGAAAAAGTGGGTATGTAAATCTTCTACTTCCAGAATGGGAAGATGGTCAGCCATAGCGAACCTCCTTATGACGAGTGAATTCTAAATTTGATGTGCTTATTATTATACATAAATTCTGAAAATTACGAATTAAATCTCTTTTTTCTCAAAATTAATATGAGAAAAGATATTATCTAAATATTAGAAGGACCCTGGGCAGCTAGTAGAAATTAGCCCTTGCGTTTTTGAACAGATGTGATTATAATAATCAATGCATGTCATTTTGCGCCCGTAGCTCAGTTGGATAGAGCTATAGATTCCGGTTCTATGTGTCGGGGGTTCGAATCCTCTCGGGCGCGCTATAATAACACCTGGTTTTTATACCAGGTGTTTTTTTGTACTTTAATAAATTTTTATCTTTGTTAAAGGGTTAAAGACACTCGCTATAAGGACTCGTCGATAAGCCAAGCTTTCTAATACTTTCTTTTTCTAAGATTGCTAATGAAATACTTTTCAGGAAATATTACGGAAGTTGTAAAAGAATCGTTAACGAACAGATGTTTTTATACACTGCAAGCCATGTTATGATAGATAAAAGAAACAAGTAGGCGACAAATCTGTCGTAAGTAAAATGGGGTGTTTATTACGAAATTACTTCGTTATAAAATTTTGTATACCGAATTGATTGCAGAAGATCGCCGTATTCATGTTTTTGATATGGCATCACAGCGAAAATTATCTTTTAATTATGCCTCACTGAAACGAAGTCCCGATAAAAGGGCGAAAGAATTACTGAATTTCTTAAAATCCAAAAATACTAAAATAGAATTAGGTTTATATGATAATAAAGGACGCGCATCTTAGCGTTCTTTTTTTGTGTGATTACCTATTAAGTATCCTTGTTGATTTTATATTTAAGCTCCCAATTGCTGAAGACTCAGTTTCAAGATATATTGTTTCCGTTACGGTAGTAACGGTTTGGAGGGCAGGGAAATCACTCGCTTTCCATGGGCGTACGGTGAGCTTCCTCGGGCTAAAACCCTGCGGAATCTTACCATGTACTATCCTCCCATTGGAGTCTCGCAATTTCCCGGCCCTCCTTGCGTGTATGAGAGAAACGGAAACATCACTAAATAACTTAGTAAGAGTCCTTCTGAAAAATGGCCTACTAGCTGGATCCTTGGTCATTAAAGAGAAAATGTTGAAGACATCTTCATCTTTATAAATGGTCCGTTATTCAAAAACGGATAAGGCGGCAGGGAAACGGTGAGACTCCCGTGGGAGAAGGATCCAGACGAGACCCCGCAGGGAGTGAAACGACCGAGGAGGCTCGGCGGCTCCCCCACAGGAAAGCGAACTGTTTCCCAGCCGCCCTTACTCCTGATTCGGCAACGGACCCAAATTATCTCGAAATCAAGTCTTCGACTTTTCGGCCCTTTTATGGAATAAGCGTCTTAGGCAATAATGTCTAAATGAGCGTTTGTTTTAAAAATATATTCAGTGGTACACTGTATGTGTATGGGCAATGTAAGTTGAAACAGGGGGGCTGGAATTGAAGGAAGTCATTTTATATTCAAAAGAAAATTGCTGTCTTTGTGATGATGCCAAAGAATTGTTAAAAATGTTAAAAAAAGATTATAATTTCACCGTTTTAGAAAAAGATATTTATAAAGACGATACATTACTTGAAAAGTATCAGTTCGAAATACCCGTCGTGAGAATTGATGAAGAAGAACTTAATTGTGAACAAATTGATATATTTTCATTAAGAGAACGTTTACAAGAAAAATAACCGATTTTTATCACTTGCGGCAATGTAAGGGTACTGGTATATTTAATCATGAAGAAAATATTTTTTTGCTCTGCGTGGGACGAAATCTGACTAGTTGGGACAAAAACATCCCGGAGGATGGAATTCACAAAACTGAAGGGGCTTTTCCATGAGAGCTTTAATTGATTTACAAAAGAAACTATTCCCTGATTTGCTCGATGTTATGCAGAGACGTTATCAAATTCTGCACTATATCCAGTTGATGGAACCTGTCGGAAGAAGAAGTTTGGCAGATAATATGGAATTAGCTGAACGGACAGTCCGTAGTGAAGTCGATTTTCTGAACCAGCAAGGTTTTATCGCTATTACTGTAAAAGGCATGCATATTAGCCGTGATGGCAAGATGATTCTTGAACAGCTGGCCGATTTCATTAAAGAGGTTTCCGGGATTAGGGTTTTAGAAAAACAGTTAAGGGAAAAATTAAATTTAGACCATGTAGTGGTCGTTCCAGGTGACAGCGATGAACTCCCCTGGGTAAAACAGGAAATGGGGAGGGCTTGTGTCCACTATTTAAAAAGCATTCTCGTTTCCGATAGTACAATCGCGATTACCGGTGGTACAACCATGGCGGCAGTTGCTGAAATGATGACTCCACTTACTGGAGCACCGAATTGCTTGTTCGTACCTGCACGCGGCGGCCTCGGCGAGAGGGTTGAAAATCAAGCTAATACCATTTGTGCTGAAATGGCAAAGAAAGCAAAAGGGGATTACCGTCTTTTGTATGTGCCTGACCCTTTAAGTGAAAAAACATATCAGTCGATCACTTCCGAGCCGTCCATCATAGAAATACTCAACTTGATTAAAGGTTCAGATACCGTCATCCATGGAATAGGAAATGCCCTGACTATGGCTGAAAGAAGGAAAGCTTCACCGGAGCAGGTAGAAAAAATCAAGCAAGGACAAGCGGTTGGAGAAGCTTTTGGCTATTACTTTAATCAGCAAGGCGAAATCGTTCATAAAGTCAGAACGGTAGGCCTGCAGTTGGAAGATCTCTCAGATTCCCAGCACGTCATTGCAGTTGCTGGAGGAGAGTCGAAGTCCCAGGCTATTGCTTCTTATTTCAAACCTGGGAAAAGCAATGTCCTTATTACCGATGAGGGTGCTGCACAAAAGCTTTTAAGGGAAATTTCCCTTTAAATAGATTTAATAAATTACAATCAATTCAAGGAGGAATTTTATAATGACAGTAAAAGTAGGAATTAACGGCTTTGGACGTATTGGACGTAATGTCTTCCGTGCCGCTTTAAACAATAACGATGTAGAAGTAGTGGCAGTAAACGACTTGACTGACGCTGAGATGCTTGCCCACTTATTGCAATATGATACAGTACATGGTGAACTTGAAGAGAAAGTAACTGTAAACGGCAGTAACCTTGTCGTTGGCGGAAAAGAAATTACTGTACTATCTGAAAAAGACCCTGCACAACTAGGCTGGGGCGATCTTGGCGTAGAAGTTGTCATCGAATCTACTGGTCGTTTCACAAACCGTGCCGATGCCAAGAAACATCTGGACGCTGGTGCTAAGAAAGTAGTTATTTCTGCGCCTGCAAAAGAAGAAGATCTTACACTGGTTATGGGTGTTAACGATTCTGATTATGATCCAGAGAACCATCACGTTATTTCTAACGCTTCTTGTACAACGAACTGCCTGGCACCATTTGCAAAAGTGCTTAACGACAAGTTCGGCTTGAAGCGTGGTATGATGACAACAGTACACTCTTACACGAACGACCAGCAAATCCTTGACCTGCCACATAAGGATTACCGTCGTGCCCGTGCTGCTGCACAAAACATTATCCCTACTACAACTGGTGCAGCAAAAGCTGTTGCAAAAGTATTGCCTGAATTGGATGGCAAGTTGAATGGTATGGCTATGCGTGTACCAACTCCAAACGTTTCTATCGTGGACTTGGTAGCAGAGCTTGATAAGAACGTTACTGTTGAAGAAGTTAATGCTGCCCTTAAGGAAGCGGCAGAAGGCGATTTGAAAGGCATTCTTGGTTACAGTGAAGAACCACTAGTATCCAGCGACTATAATGGAAACACTAACTCTTCAATCATTGATGCTATCTCTACGATGGCTATTGAAGATAACATGGTTAAAGTAGTTTCCTGGTATGATAACGAGTTCGGTTACTCCAATCGTTGTGTCGATCTGGCTGCATTCCTTAAAGAAAAAGGACTTTAATTCAGAGTTAGAGTCGAATAATATGAGGTAAAGTTTAAGGGGGAGGTCCATAATCCTCCTCCTTTAGCACTTTCAAGGCAATTTTTTATACCTAAAAGGAGGTCCACCGCTGTGAACAAAAAGACAATCCGTGATATCAAAGTACAAGGAAAGAAAGTATTTTGCCGCGTTGACTTCAACGTACCGATGAGTAACGGAGAAGTTACCGATGACACGCGTATTAAAGCAGCACTACCGACTATTTTACATTTAGTGCAGGATGGAGCAAAAGTCATTCTTGCCAGCCATCTGGGTCGTCCAAAAGGAGAAGCGCATGAGGAGCTTCGCCTGGATCCTGTAGCTAAGCGCCTGAGCGATTTAATGGGCCGTACGGTAACGAAGACTGACGAAGTTTACGGTGACGAAGTCAATCGTGCCATCAAAGATATGAAAGATGGCGATGTGTTATTGATCGAAAACGTCCGTTTCGAACCAGGTGAGGAAAAGAACGATGACGCGCTGGCAAAAGAGTTTGCAGCCATGGCTGATGTCTATGTCAATGATGCGTTTGGTGCAGCACACCGTGCACATGCATCTACAGCTGGGGTCGCTCAATACTTACCAGCAGTAGCGGGCTTTTTGATGGAAAAGGAATTGAATGTGCTTGGACAGGCACTTTCTGATCCTGACCGTCCATTTACAGCTATTATCGGAGGCGCAAAAGTCAAAGATAAAATTGGTGTCATCGACAACTTGCTTGATAAAGTCGATAACTTGATCATCGGTGGCGGACTTGCCTATACCTTTCTGAAAGCTAAAGGCTATGAAATCGGAAAGTCATTGCTCGAGGAAGATAAAATTGATTTGGCAAAGCAATTCATGCAAAAAGCTGAAGATAACAATGTTAATTTCCTAATGCCGGAAGATGTCATTGTAGCTGATGATTTCTCCGAGGAAGCGAATACGAAAGAAGTGGGTATCGACAGCATTCCTGCTGATTGGGAAGCACTTGATATTGGACCAAAGACGAGGGAAAAATACAGTCAGGTGGTCAAAGATTCCAAGCTGATCATCTGGAACGGACCTATGGGCGTATTCGAATTTAAACTATTTGCCAATGGTACGAAAGATGTAGCAGCTGCACTTGCGGAGACAGACGGTTATACAGTAATCGGCGGCGGTGATTCTGCAGCAGCGGTAGAAAAATTCGGATTTGCTGAAAAAATGGATCATGTTTCTACTGGTGGAGGAGCTTCACTGGAATTCATGGAAGGAAAAGAACTTCCTGGCGTATCCCTATTGAACGATAAGTAAAAAAGGAGAGGTGAGCATATGCGTAAACAAGTAATTGCAGGAAACTGGAAAATGAACAAAGTTTTAAATGAAGTAGAGCAATTCGTACAGGCTGCCAAAAATGAAGTGCCAGGCGAAGAACAAGTAGAATCTGTTGTTTGTGCGCCATTCCCTTTTCTTCATTCATTAATTAAAGAAACAGAAGGTACTCCATTAAAAGTTGGTGCTCAAAATATGCATTTTGAAGAAAGCGGCGCGTTCACAGGCGAAGTCAGTCCTGTCATGCTGAAAGACTTGGGAGTATCTTATGTAGTACTTGGACACTCCGAGCGTCGTGAGATTTTTGGGGAAACGGATGAGGACGTAAACAAAAAGGTCCACGCTGCTTTCAAGCATGACCTGACACCAATTGTATGTGTGGGTGAAACATTGGAACAGCGTGAAAATAATGAAACGATGAACCATGTCGAAGCACAAGTGAAAAAGGCACTGGAAGGCCTTAGTGATGAGCAAGTACAACAAGTAATTATCGCTTATGAACCTATATGGGCTATTGGAACAGGCAAAACTTCTTCTGCAGCAGATGCAAATGAAGTATGCAGCCATATTCGTAACGTTGTAAAAGAATTTTCTTCCGAAACAGCTGCAGAAGCTGTACGTATCCAATATGGCGGAAGTGTCAAGCCGGCAAACGTCGATGAGCTGCTTGGCCAGTCTGATATCGATGGCGCATTAGTAGGCGGAGCCAGCCTTGAGGCAGATTCATTCTTAAAACTTGTGGAGGCAGGTAAGCATGAGTAACAATAAGCTTGCAGCTTTGATCATCTTAGATGGCTATGCCCTGCGTGATGACGAAAAAGGTAACGCAGTCAAGCTGGCCAATACCCCAAATTTCGATCGGTACTGGAATCAGTTTCCTCATGCGCAACTGAAGGCCTCAGGAGAAGCAGTCGGTCTTCCGGAAGGGCAAATGGGAAACTCTGAGGTAGGACATTTGAATATCGGTGCCGGTCGTATCGTCTATCAGAGCCTGACACGAGTGAACTTATCAATTAAAGAAGGCGACTTTTTTGAAAATGAAGCTTTTGTAAAAGCAATCGATCATGCCAAACAGCATGGTAAATCCTTGCACATCTTCGGCTTGTTATCTTCAGGTGGCGTTCATAGTCACATTGATCACCTGTTTGCTTTGTTGGAACTTGCCGCCCGCCATGGTATGGAAAAAGTGTATGTCCATGGATTCCTCGATGGTCGTGATGTTGGTCAAAAATCCGCTAAGCAATATATCCAGCAGACCGAAGATAAAATGGCAGAACTCGGGGTTGGCGAGATTGCTTCTATTTCCGGCCGCTATTATTCCATGGACCGTGATAAACGCTGGGACCGTGTCAAGAAATCCTATGATGCCATGGTATACGGTGAGGGACCAACGTATAACAGCGCAATGGAAGTTGTAGATGATTCGTATGCGAATGAAATCTATGATGAGTTTGTGCTCCCATCTGTTATAGTAGATGAGGAAGGGAACGCGAAAGCTAAAATTGAAGATGAAGATTCCGTTATCTTCTATAATTTCCGTCCGGACCGCGCGATCCAGATTTCAAGGACATTTGCTAACGAAGACTTCCGTGATTTTGATCGCGGAGAAAAAGCACCGAAGAATCTCCATTTCGTAGGGTTGACCCAGTTTAGTGAAACGGTCGATGGAGAAGTAGCCTATGAGCCAGCTAACCTCGATAATACTGTTGGGGAAGTATTGGCACAAAACGATATGAAGCAGCTCCGAATTGCAGAGACAGAAAAATATCCGCACGTCACTTTCTTTATGAGTGGCGGTCGTGAAGCGGAATTTCCTGGAGAAGAACGAATTTTAATCGACTCACCAAAAGTGGCCACTTATGACCTGAAACCGGAAATGAGTGCCTATGAAGTGACAGACGCTCTTTTAAAAGAGCTGGATGCCGAAAAGCATAATGCCATCATCCTGAATTTTGCCAACCCGGATATGGTTGGACATTCAGGAATGCTGGAACCAACGATTAAAGCGATTGAAGCTGTAGATGAATGCCTTGGCAAGGTTGTGGATAAAATCCACGAAAAAGGCGGACATGCGATTATCACAGCTGACCATGGGAACTCGGATGAGGTCCTTACACCAGAAGGAAAACCAATGACTGCTCACACGACTAATCCTGTTCCGGTTATTGTGACAAAAGATGGACTGGAGCTTCGGGAAGGCGGCATTCTCGCTGATTTATCCCCGACGCTTTTAGAGCTGCTTGAAGTCGGACAGCCAAAAGAAATGACAGGCCAATCATTAATTAAAAAATAAATTTTATCCTAAAGGAGAGTTTTTCAATGCCATATATTACAGATGTTTATGCACGCGAAGTATTAGATTCCCGTGGTAACCCAACAATTGAAGTGGAAGTTTATACAGAATCCGGAGCATTCGGTTCTGCATTGGTACCTAGTGGAGCTTCTACTGGTGAATATGAAGCAGTGGAACTTCGTGACGGAGACAAAGACCGCTACCTTGGTAAAGGGGTACAGCAGGCGGTAGAAAACGTCAACGAAAAAATCGGCCCGGAATTGCTGGGGCTTGATGTTACGCAGCAAGTTGTCATTGATTCCTTGATGATGGAGCTTGACGGAACAGAAAACAAAGGGAAATTGGGAGCTAATGCAATCCTTGGTGTTTCCATGGCAGTAGCTCATGCAGCAGCTGACTTTGTCGGTCTTCCATTGTACAAATACCTTGGAGGATTCTCTGCAAAAACACTTCCAACTCCAATGATGAACATTCTGAATGGCGGCGAACATGCGGATAACAACGTCGATATCCAAGAATTCATGGTTATGCCTGTCGGTGCACCGGACTTCCGTGAAGCATTACGGATGGGAGCGGAAATCTTCCACTCCTTGAAAAAGGTATTGAAAGAAAAAGGCTATAATACAGGTGTAGGTGATGAAGGCGGCTTTGCTCCGAACCTTCAATCCAACGAAGAAGCACTTTCCACTATCATTGAAGCGATCGAAGCAGCTGGCTACAAGCCTGACGAACAAGTGAAGCTGGCAATGGACGTTGCTGCTTCTGAAGTGTATGAAGACGGTAAATATAACCTGAAAGGCGAAGGTGTAGTCCGTACTTCTGAAGAGATGGTAGATTGGTACGAAGAAATGATCAACAAGTATCCAATCGTTTCAATTGAAGATGGCCTTGATGAGAACGACTGGGAAGGCTTCAAGATGCTGACGGACCGTATTGGAGATCGTGTCCAGCTTGTCGGTGACGACTTGTTTGTAACAAACACGAAGAAACTTAGCCGCGGTATCGAAGAAGGAATCGGCAACTCTATCCTTGTCAAAGTGAACCAGATCGGTACATTGACAGAAACCTTCGAAGCGATTGAAATGGCGAAGAAAGCTGGCTACACAGCAGTTATCTCTCACCGTTCCGGTGAAACAGAAGATGCGACTATCGCTGATATCGCCGTTGCTACCAATGCCGGCCAAATCAAAACTGGTGCCCCATCTCGTACGGATCGTGTTGCTAAATACAACCAGTTGCTTCGTATCGAAGATCAGCTGCTTGGTACAGCAGATTACGCTGGCGACAAAGCTTTCTATAACTTGGACAAATAATCATTTCTATAAACTATGCCGTTAACAGCAGGCATACTGCGCTTGCAGGAAAACCAGATGGTTTTTCTGCAAGCTTTTTTTGATGGATTAGGAGCAAACAAAAAACCACGAAGATAAAATGGATTTCTTCGTGGTTTTGTTTATTTTAAAAAGCTTTTTGTACATCCTCTTTTTTAACTTCCAGTTTTATGGTCGTCTTTTTCTACAGCTTTAAGCTGTTGTTTTTCCTTGGAGCTATCTTCTCCATTTACAAGATCGTTAGTGGCGTTCTTGAATTCCTTTAATGTGCTCCCAAACGCCCTGCCGATTTCCGGCAGTTTGGAAGGTCCAAAGATAATTAAAGCGATAACTAGTACGAGGATTAACCCTGGAATTCCGATATTTGATAACATTTATTACACCTCCGAAGTTTTATAAAATAGGCATGCCATGGCGTTGAAAGGCTGCTGCTTCCAGATTTGACATCCCGTCCACCTCAGCAGCCGCTGACAGCTTATCCGATATTTTCGGTGCATATTGTGCCGGTGGTGCAGCATGTCCCATCTGGCGCTGCCTTCCTGCATTTTTACGAGCAAATGGTCCCCAGATGGCAAAGGTGATGCCTGGTGTCTGAATATTGACAAAGAAAGTGTCCCCTCGTGTAGAGAAAGCCGGACCTGCAAGTTCCGAACCGTTCAGCCGGTTTTCTGCGAATACATAAGTTTCACCTTCCGGGGTCATTCCGATTATCCGGTCGGTTCCGCCTCCGTCTTCCGCAATCCAAAGATCGCCCCATGGAGTAATACATATGTTGTCCGGCATTTCTAAATCATTGGATTCGGTTGACTCGTAGAACAACTCTAATGTATTAGTAGCGGGAATATAACGGTACACACGTCCAAGATTATTATCACCTGCCGAAGTATCGTCAAACCAAAAGACACCTCCCTCAAAATAAGCGCCTTCGAGTCTGCTGAATGGAATGCATCCTTTTTGACCAGCTTCCATGGTAGGCTTTTCTGGGTCGACATCCTTCCAAACTATTCCAAATCGTTGGCCAGTATATAAATCACTGGAATGATTCGTGCTCATTTCCTCCATAGCAGCTGCCTGCAGGACCCCTCCTTTTTGTAAGGAACCAATCCGTGGACTTCTGTCGTTAGGGATGTACCGATAGAAATAACTTGGTCCAGCATCCTCTGTCAAGTAGACAATTCCAGTAGCAGGGTCGATTGCGGTAGCTTCATGGGAAAAAGCTCCCATGTCGCGGGTAGGCGTCTTTGACAAATTACTTTCTGGATCAGATGGATCGACCTCGAAAACATACCCATGGCCTTCCTCTAACGTTTCTTCACAAGTCAACCAGGTTCCCCACGGGGTGGCCCCTCCTGCGCAATTGCGGATGGTACCGGAAGAAGTAACATACTCTTCGCGGACTTTGCGGTTGGCGTCTACCACTAATGCAGTAGTTCCTCCAGTATGTTCCCTTTGATAAGGGTTTCTTCCGATGACTGGATACTTCGTATTTCCGCTTAACTCATGATTCCTTACAAGTACGGTAGAGTTGTTTTGGCCCGGAAAGGCTGCCATGCCATCAAACTTTTCCGGTATAGGGCGCCCATCTGCCATAAATCCGCCTTCCTCCGAGATGATCCGATATTGGAAACCTTGAGGGAGGTCGAGGACGCCTCCAGGGTCTTTGACCAGTGGACCATAGCCACGGAAGGAATTCTTGGATGCGCTTGGTGAAGCCAGTGCTGTGGAGTCTGATAATGAAAACAACCCTGTGGAACCTAAAGCAATTGCTGCTGTACCTAGACCGCCTACTTTCAAAAAATCCCGACGATTCATGTTTTTGTTTTTTCCCATTTTCATACCTCCTAGATAAATATGGTGTTAAGCGGCAGATTGGCTGGATGACTCTGCTGCCAAACGTTTTTTATAAACAAATGAAGATAGACTGATGCTGATTTCGTATAAAATCAAGAGTGGTAGAATGACAAGTACATCTGATAGAAAATCTGGCGGCGTAATTAATACAGAAATTATCACCATTACAAAATAGGCGAACTTTCTCGCTTTCCTTAAACGAATTGGATTAAGAATGCCAAGCCTGGTCAAAAACAATACAACTAATGGCATTTCGAATAACAGGCCGAATGGCAGAGTCATATTCAGCATGAATCGAAAGTATTTATCGGCGGTAAACATCATTTCGAATTGACCTTCAGAAAGCGAGGTCAAAAACCCTAAAACTAGGGGAAATAATAGGAAATACCCGAAGGCAAGACCGAACAGGAAAAGAAAAAACATGGCCGGAATGAAGCGGAGTGTCACTTTTCGCTCTTCCCGGCTTAAGGCGGGTGCGACAAACCGCCAAAGCTGAAAAGCTGCAACTGGTATGGTCGCTGTCATAGAGAAGACCGCGGCAAGCATCAGGTAAACCCATAGAATTTCACTTGGCCCCAGCACAGCCAATTGTGTGTCCAGTTCTCTAATCAGCCATTCATATATTGGTTTGACAAAAATAAACCCTGCTATAAGAAATCCGATGAATGACACAAGCGTGTTGATTATTCGGTTCCTTAGTTCTTCTAAATGACCGATGAGCTGCTGATTTTTTTCACACATAGCTTACTCCTTCAGTTCAGTTGTTTTTCTTTTTTTGATTGTTTTTTATTGGCACGATCATGAGCTATATGTCGATCATCTTCCACTTCACTGGATGACTGCTTCCCTTCTGGAACGATGGTTGCTGACACTTCCTTTAGGCCAGCCTGGTCCTTTTCGTAGATAAAAGATGCCCGGGTGGAAATATCTGCACCAGGTTTGGATACAAAGGGAAGTACACGGTAATCTGTTCTCCATTGTGTAGGAGTGACTTCACAGCGAACATATCCGCGGTAGTCATTGAAAAATTTAATATGATCGTTCTGCTCTAAAATACGGTCAGTGTCTGCACGTTTATCGGCTCCATTTCCCCCGGATGTAATCGAGGTTCCGACAAATTCAGCACCTAGAACCTGAGATTTTAAATCATCAAAGTCGGCCAGCAGGTTGGATGCCCAGTTGGCATGTACATCACCAGTTAAAACGATGAGGTTGTCCACATCGATGCTGCTTGCATAGTCAGTGATACGCTGGCGGGCGGGTGTATAACCATCCCAGCTGTCCATGCTGTAGCGTGGTTCTTCCGGGCTTGGACCGTAGTTCCTTTTGGCGAAGAAGATTTGTTGTGCCAGTACATTCCAGTGCGCTTGGGACTGGACAAGGTTACCCAGCAGCCATTGCTCCTGCTTGTCACCTAATAATGTGCGTGAAGGGTCAAGCGATTCTTCCGTCTGTGGAGAGCTTTTATCTCCGTTCGCCTGATCGGAACGATATTGGCGTGTATCCAATACATAGAAATTTGCCAGGTTTCCATAAGAAAAATTACGATATAACTGCATGTCCGGACCATGAGGCATGGACGATTTCCTGAGCGGCATATGTTCATAGTATGCCTGGTAGGCAGCAATACGACGGTTAACGAATGCTTCTACAGATTGATCTTTCTCAGGTATCATATCAGCATAATTATTTTCAACCTCATGGTCGTCCCAGGTCACTACCCATGGAAAAGCTGCATGCGCTGACTGCAGGTCTTTATCGGAACGATACTGAGCATGACGGTTGCGATAGTCTTCTAATGTCATGATTTCCGGCCCTTTGTGGGTGCGTACATTGCCGGTAGCAGCAACATATTCATTCGGGCCATATTCGTAAATGTAATCACCGAGATGGAACACCAGATCCAGGTCTTCTTTTGCCATATGTTTATAAGCAGTGTAATAACCATGTTCATATTGCTGGCAGGAAGCAAAAGCGAACGAAAGGCTTGTTACAGCCTCATTGTTTCTTGGAAGTGTTTTAGTCTTTCCGACTGGACTGAAATCTTTTCCAACTTTGAAACGGTAGTAGTAGACGGTGTCCGCCTCCAGGTTTTCGGCTTCAATGTGAATAGAGTGTCCAAGTTGTGGACTGGCTGCTTCTGTACCACGTTGCACTATATCACGGAAGTGAGCATCCCTTGCCAACTCCCATTTCACTGCTATGTTCCGTTCTGGCATACCCCCGCCATTTAATGGATCAACAGCTAGCCTTGTCCATAAGACAACGCTGTCTGAAAGAGGATCGCCTGACGCTACACCGAGTGTGAAAGGATAGGTTTCGAACTCTTCTTCCTGCGCTTCGACAGATATGCCTCCCATCGATTGAGCAACAGCTATTCCGAGAGATATTCCAGCGATTTTACCAGCACCTTGTAAGAATCCTCTTCGGTCGACATCCTTCTGTAACGTTTCTTCATTCAATCTACGAATCAAATCGTCCATTACTCTTTTTTCAGTCATGGCATTAGCTCCTTTCTATGCGTGAAATGTTTGGAACAATTGCCATTATAGGTGGTGAGTTTTAACTGGTTGTTAAGTAATGTAAATAGAGGAATGAAAAGGTAGATATAAAAGCTCAGGAAAATTGGCGGTACCTGATTTTATTTTTCAACAATTCAGAGGTAATCATGGTATTTTAGTAGTGAATTTTTTGTTGTTATGAGGAGGTATGTCTCGGTCAATATGACCTGATTTTTTTAACATTATCTAAACAATAACTTTAATTATTTTTTCATAAACATTTTGACATTCTACTATGTTTCCGTTACTTTCACTTTATTGATAGACAGAAGGGGTGGAGCGGATGAAAATCTATGAAGCAATCAAACAGAGGAGATCAATTCATGATTTCAGCCCACAAAATGTGGAAGAAAGCAAACTAACATCGATTTTTGCTGGGGCATCATGGGCACCGACACACCGCATGAAAGAGCCGTGGGAGGTTCATATTATCCAAAATAAGGCGGTGGCATCTTATGCTGAGCGGGTTACAGAAAGTTATCTGCGTTTGGGGTATGCGGAAGGTTACGATAATGATAAACAGCGGAAGCTCATGGAAGGCATTCAACAACATCTGTTGTCTATCCCGCACCATGCTATCATTTACATGGAAAAAGAAAAGGATCTGCGACTGTTTGAAGAGGATTATGCTGCTGTCTGTGCTTTTATTCAAAATGTACAATTACTGGCATGGAGTCATGGCGTAGGGGTATTATGGACGACAAACCCCTATATTTATGATAGGGAATTTTCTCGATCCTGTGGTATTGACCCTGACCTTTATAAAATAGTTTCTGTATTACAAATGGGTTATCCAAATAGAATACCCCAGCCAAAAAGACGGACACCAATCGAACAGAAAGTGAATTTTATTAACGATTGACAAATAAATAATAGAAGCACTCTTTAAAATTACTGTAAGGGTGATTTAAAAAACCTGCTGCGTATACACATATTTCTCTCCTCTGTGTATACGCAGCAGGTATTATTAACAATTTTTTTACCCGAAATTTTCTCCTTTGGGCTCCACAATTCTTTCTCTCTTTTGGAAATGAAAATTTTTCCGTATAGAAGCGATAATAGCTGCGACCCATCCAAGTACCATCACGACATAAATTAAAACCATAAGGTCTGCCGGTATATTTAATGCAAGCAGGAGAGTCCGTAAATTTGTCAAAATAATAAAACCTCCAGCCCCTACTCCAAGTATGAATGGCGGGACGATTCGTACAAGCCATGCGGCCAGCGGCGCTGCTGCTACCCCCCCGATCATGAAGGATACTACCCATAACCAATGAAGCTGTTCCCAACCTAAGAATAGTAGAAATCCTAGTGTGGCAGAAATAGTAATAGCAAATTCAGTTGTGTCAACCGTACCAATCACTTTCCTTGGCAATGCCCCTTTTCTGGATAAAAGAACCGGTGTGTTGATCGGCCCCCAGCCTCCTCCCCCAACAGCATCAAAAAATCCTGCTAAAGCACCTAAAGGGTACAGGAAGCAATTTTTAACAGGAACCTCTCTTCGCTTTTCATTGGATGTTTTCATGAGTAAAAAACGAGCTACAATGTAGACCCCCAAAAGGAGAAGGAAGATAGAAATAAATGGTTTGATCTTTTCCCCGGGAAGGCTGCTCAAAAAGGCGGCTCCGAGAAAAGCGCTGATCGATCCAGGAATGATTAGCGGCAGGACTAATTTTTTATCTATATTATCGAATTTATAATGGGAATAACCGGAAACGGCTGTGGTAGCAATTTCAGCCATATGGATAGAGGAAGAGACCACCGCTGGAGCTACTCCATATGCAATCAATAATGTGGATGAGGTTAAACCGTATGACATTCCGAGCGCACCATCAATCAATTGGGCAAAAAAACCTACTAATGTAAAAATGATTAATTTCCTCAAATGAATCAGCCTCCATTTATTAATACTAAACCTATGAGTTTACTCGGGATTAAGTTCAAAAAAATATTTTAAAGTAGTCAATGCCGTTATTCGAAATAATAGCTTTCAATCTAAAGGAATATCCATTACTTGTCAAGCAGTAATGAAAAACCGGTTCTACTTGCCTAGTTGGGGGAAAAAAGTACGAAGTAACCTTGAAACGAGGATACCAGAGGGACGAACAGCAGCTTCCTGCATGCCAATATGATCATCAAAACTGGGAAAAAAGTATAAATATTTTGATTAGTATTGACATTATTTTTAATTACACATATCATGTTTATCAATCGCATAAAACCTAGTTAACTTATCGGATTTATAAGTTAAGGATTTGTTGAGAAACTTTGTAATAAGAAACAAAATTTCTTGAATAGGAGGAGGGGGCGAATGAACCAACCAGCAGTTAGTTATAAAAATTTTCCAGGAGACCCTTTTAAAGGCTGGGAGCCTGTTGATGATACAAAAGGGGCGTCAGAGCTCCTGAAGTGGGCTTATAACTCATACGGACAGTCTCTTGTTTACGCTTGCAGCTTCGGAGCGGAAGGCATAGTTTTAATTGATTTGATTGCAAAAGTGAAAAAAGATGCAGAAATTGTTTTTCTTGATACCGGTCTTCATTTCCAGGAAACCTATGACCTGATTGAGAAAGTGAAAAAGAGATATCCTGATCTTATCATTCATATGAAAAAGCCCAAGCTGACACTAGAAGAGCAGTCGCAACAACATGGTTCAGCACTTTGGAAAAAGAATCCGGACCAATGCTGTTATATCAGGAAGATTAAGCCCCTGGAGGATGCGCTTAGCGGAGTGGATGCATGGATTTCAGGATTAAGGAGGGAGCAATCCTTAAGCCGGAGTAAGACTGATTTTGTCAATAAAGATGAACGCTTCAAGTCCATTAAGGTTTGCCCGCTCATCTATTGGACGTGGGATGACGTATGGGATTATATCCGAGTAAATGAATTGGATTACAATGAACTTCACGATAACAATTATCCGAGCATCGGTTGTATACCCTGCACATTTGCTGTTGAAAGTCCAGAAGACTCAAGAGCGGGAAGGTGGACCGGTTTTAACAAGACCGAATGCGGTCTTCATGTATCTTCAGAAGAAAAAAACTAGACATAAACCTAATATAAGGAGGAATCATTCATGACACTTATAGAACCCCATGGAGGAACGCTTGTGAACCGGCTGAAAGGAAACTGGGAGGAGGCATCGGCAAGTATCGAGCTTGATGCTATGGCTTTAAGCGATCTGGAGCTGATTGCTACGGGAGCCTATAGCCCAATTGAAGGATTTCTTACCAAAGAAGACTATCAATCTGTTGTGGAGAGAATGAGACTGGCGGATGGAACTCCATGGAGCATTCCCATCACTTTGCCGGTTGGCCGGGACCAGGCGGAGCGGCTGAACAGTGGAGAGGTAGCAGAACTTTATAAAGATGAAACGGTTTATGGATTGATTGAAATCGAGGAGATCTATCAACCAGATAAAGAGCAGGAAGCTAAGCAAGTATACTTAACTTCTGATTATGAACATCCAGGAGTTAAAAAACTATTTGACCGGCCTGATTTTTATGTAGCTGGAAAGATTCAATTGCTCCAAAGACCACAACGAGAACATGAGGAAAAATTCTACTTAGATCCTGCCGAGACGAGAGCATTATTCAAAGATTCAGGTTGGAAACGTGTGGTCGGCTTTCAAACTAGAAACCCTGTCCACAGGGCTCACGAATATATTCAAAAAGCGGCTTTAGAAACGGTAGACGGATTATTCCTCAATCCATTAGTAGGTGAAACCAAAAGTGATGATATTCCCAGCGACGTCAGGATGGAAAGCTACCAGGTGCTATTAAAAAACTATTACCCAAAAGGCCGCGTTACACTCGCAGTCTTTAATGCGGCAATGCGTTACGCAGGTCCCAGGGAAGCGATATTCCATGCACTAGTCAGGAAAAACTTCGGATGCACACACTTCATAGTCGGGCGTGACCACGCCGGTGTTGGTGATTACTATGGCACTTACGATGCACAGAAGATCTTCAGAAATTTTGAACCCGAAGAGCTTGGAATCACCCCACTCTTTTTTGAACATAGCTTTTACTGCCTGGCATGTGAGGGGATGGCTTCTCATAAAACGTGCCCACATGATGACGACCAGCATGTCATATTATCGGGGACAAAAGTACGGGAGCTGTTAAGAAATGGGGAAAAACCTCCGAAAACATTCAGTCGTCCTGAAGTCGTCGAAATACTGATCAATGGATTGAACAGCCAGAATACTGTAAAGCAAGGACAGGAAGGGTGAGCTGATTGGATTCGAATATCGTCTGGCACCAAGCGACAATTGAAACGAAGGATTACCGGAGCAAAAACGGACACCACAGTGGAGTAGTCTGGCTTACCGGGCTGTCTGGTTCAGGCAAATCAAGTATTGCCAATCAAGTGAATAAGAAGCTGTATGAAAGAGGTATTCAAAGTTTTATTCTGGATGGTGACAATATACGGCATGGGTTGAATGCGGGCTTGGGGTTTAAACCTGAGGATCGAAAAGAAAACATAAGAAGAATCGGGGAAGTCGCCAAGCTGTTCGCGGATAGCGGGACCATAGTTTTGACGGCATTTATCTCTCCGTATCAGGAAGACAGGGACCGTGTCCGGGATATCATCGATCCTGGTGACTTTCTGGAGGTTCATGTCGACTGCCCGCTGTCCGAATGCGAGTCCAGGGATCCGAAAGGCCTCTATAAAAAAGCAAGAACTGGAGAAATAAAAGGATTTACGGGAATTGATTCCCCATATGAGTCACCGGCTTCGCCAGAGCTGGTACTGGAGTCTAACGCATACAGTGTAGATGAATGTGCAGAGCAGCTCATTTCTTTTCTCGAGAAAAATGAATGGCTGTAAGGATGCCAAATAACAAGTTTCGGTTTGGGGAAAAGGAGTGATCATTACGATGAAAAAAGTATTTTTGGTCGGGGCAGGTCCTGGGGAACTTGATCTGATTACCGTAAAAGGACTGAAAGCAATCCAGCAGTCAGACGTAATATTGTACGACCGGCTGATCAATGAACAGCTTCTTGAGGAAGCTCCAGATTATGCTGAACTTATTTACTGTGGGAAAAGTCCAGATAATCATTCACTGACCCAGGAGAGCATTAATGGACTGCTTTGCAAGTTCGCCTTACAAGGAAAAACAGTTACGCGTCTAAAAGGAGGCGACCCATTCATCTTCGGCAGAGGAGGAGAGGAGGCCAGGGAGCTTGCCAAACGAAGGATACCCTTCGAAATTGTCCCAGGGATTACTTCAGGGGTCGCTGCTCCCGCTTATGCTGGAATCCCTGTCACCCATCGTGATTACAGTTCTTCTGTCGCTTTTATTTCCGGAGTAAGCAAGCTGGGTCAAAAAGAAGAATCGTATTGGAAGCACGTTGTAAAATGCATGGATACGCTTTGTATCTATATGGGTGTAAACAAACTTCCAAAAATCTGTGAGCTGCTGATTCGAAACGGATGTCATAGTAAAACACCTGTGGCCCTTGTGCAAGCGGGTACGACCGATGACCAGCTCACAGTGACAGGTACATTGGAAGATATCATACAAAAAGCGAAAGGAATAAGAAACCCTGCCATGATCATTGTGGGCGAAGTCGTAAAGCTTCGTGATCAGTTACAATGGTTCGAGCAGCTGCAACAAGACGAAACAAAGACTGTGGTCGGGTAGGGATAAGGAGGGCTGGTCATTATGCAAGGAATACTATACGTCAGCCATGGCAGCCGGGTCCCGGAGGCAAGACGACAAGCAGCTGATTGCATTCACTCCGTCCAGTCCAAGGTGGGGATAGGACTTCAGGAAACCTGTTACTTGGAACTGGCACAACCGGATATGGGGGAAGGAATCAGACTGCTGGCGGAAAAGGGAGCAGATAAGATTGCGGTTATCCCTGTCTTATTGCTGCGTGCCGGCCATTATTATACAGATATACCTAAGGAAATTGAAACAGCTAAAAACAAGTATCCAGATATAGAATTTCAATATGGTAAGCCTCTGGGAGTCCAGGAGCGACTGATTGATATTTTAATCGAGCGTATTAATGAAAAGCACGGACCCATTTGTCCGGATGCTAATATTCTCCTGGTGGGGAGAGGAAGTCGAAACCCCGAAACGCCTGCGGCCATACAGAAGATTCAGAAGAAGCTTTCCCAAAAACTTGGTGGAATTCATGTGGACGCCTGTTACTTGGCTGCCTGTCAGCCCTCTTTTGAAGAAGGTCTGGAAAAGTCCATTCAAGCAGGTCATAGCCAGACAATTGTTGTCCCATATCTATGGTTCACTGGTATTTTAATAGAGTCAATGCAGAAGAAAGTCAGGGAGTATCAGGAGGACGGTTTTCATGTGATTTTATGCGATCATCTCGGTGATCATCCAATGATGGTTGAAGCATTGGCGGAGCGAGTCTATGAACTCCTTCCTGGTAAAAAGGTGAAAAATCATGCCCAATGATTTCCCAGAACAGCAAGAAGTCAATTTTCAGCCATTGATGATCGACTTCAACAGCAGGAGCGTCGTCATTATCGGAGGAGGAAAGGTGGCAGCTAAAAGAGCCAGGGTGCTCCTCCAGGGCAGGGCTGTAATTACGGTCATCAGTCCATCATTGGAACCAGAATTAGAAAAGTTCTGGGAGCAGAAGAAAGTTAATTGGAAAAAGAAGTTTTTTGAGCCTGATGATCTTGAAGGAGCATTCATGGCTGTCGTGGCAACGAATGATCCGTCAGTGATTTTGTCTGTACCCCACCCCACTTCAGGTTTGCCGCTCGTAAATTCTGCTGGGGAAGCAAGCAGGGGGAATGTTCAGTTTCCTGCTTTTCTGACAAGAGGGAAATTGACCCTGGCTGTATCGACTAGTGGGGCAAGTCCAATGCTTACTTCTCAGATCAAAGAAGAGTTGGAAAATCGATTTGAATCAGATTATGAAGGTTATGTGGATTTCTTATATGAGTGCCGGCAGCTGATTAAGAATTCTCTCCTTACTAAACAGGAAAAACGACAATTTCTTCATGAACTCTTAGATGAATCCTTTATGAATGAAGAAAAACAGCAACAGACAATCTTATGGCTTAAGAAACTGGCAGAAGGAGGGTGAGAAGCGTGAGTAATCTGGAGGGAAGACGTATCGGGATAGCCGCAGAAAGAAAAGCTGAAGTCATCAGCAAAATGATTCGGAATAAAGGCGGCATCCCTGTTATCTACCCGCTACAGGGTATGCAGCATCTGGATGAAGATACGAGCAGGAAGAACATCCATGACTTTCTGGAAAAACCGTTTGACTGGGTGGTTTTAACCACAGGAATAGGAGCGGTAACTTTGGAAGATGCAGCAAAGAAAGCAGGGGTTCATAAAGAATTTCTCAACAAGTTACACCAGACGCAATTGGCAGTCAGAGGAAGGAAAACAATGCAATGGCTGAAGGAGAATTCTCTCCAGGCAGAAATTGTTTCACCAGATGGGACGATGGAAAGTCTTCTTTCAGCTTTTTCTACGAATGCTAATCAGGAAGATATTTTTTTGCAGGCTTATAACCAGGACGATGCCAGATTGAAAGATTCGCTGGATCATCTTGGATACTCTGTTTATCTGTCACAGCCTTATTATTATGAGAAGCCGCTGGATAAAGTGATTAATAGTCTGAAGTGTGATATTACGGATCTCTACCTGGATACAGTGGTGTTCACCAGTAAAACCCAGGTCAGAAACTTATTCCATGATGAAAGTGGCCGTGAAATTCTAGTGAAAGCCTTCAACCATAAAGTTTTACCAGCAGCCATCGGGAAAGTAACAGCGGGTGAGCTGTCGGCACAAGGCATTACTGACGTTCTTCAGCCTGTTGATTCTAAAATGGGGGCGATGGTAGTGGCCATTGACCACCACTACCGGCAAGCACAAAGCCCGTGACTAGGTTAAAGGTTAAGCAGCATTTGCAGTATAAAAAGATTAATTTTTGTGAGGTGGATAGTTTTGCAGTTTCAGGTAGAGAATAGTCCATTTACTAAAGAGCAGGTAGAATATCTGAACCGCCTTTTGCCAACATTGACAGAGGCGCAGAAAATATGGTTAAGCGGTTGTCTGTCTGCTTCTTTTGGCGGGGAATCAGCAGCAACAATGGAGGGGCCTGTCCATGAAGCTTCGTCAACTGCACCTGCATCGGTTGAGGAGTCAGCGGCTGCTGTCCGTGAAGTAACGGTCCTTTTTGGTTCCCAAACAGGGAATGGGCAGGGTCTTGCGGATGAATTGACGAAGAAACTGGAAGAAAAAGATTATACGGTCACCCTTTCTTCCATGGATGACTTCAAACCGAAGTCCATTAAGGATGCAGAGGATTTATTGATCATCGCCAGCACCCATGGTGAAGGAGATCCACCGGATAATGCTCTTTCATTCTACGAATTTCTTCATAGTAAACGGGCTCCAAAGCTTCCAGATGTCCGTTTCTCTGTTCTTTCCCTTGGAGACAGTTCTTACGAATATTTCTGTCAGACGGGAAAAGATTTTGATAAACGTCTGGAAGAATTAGGAGCAGAAAGGCTTCATCCCCGAGTTGATTGTGATGTCGATTTTGAAGACTCTGCGGAAGAATGGTTTGAAGGTGTATTAACTAAATTGAATGCAAGCCGGGGGGAGCAAGGAAATGCAACAGCATCTCAAGCAACAGTAGCAGAGGCGCCTTCCTCACCGGTCTATTCAAGAAAAAAGCCTTTTGATGCAGAAATATTGGAGAACCTGAATCTGAATGGCAGAGGCTCAAATAAAGAGACACGGCATTTGGAACTGGATCTTGAAAGTTCAAATCTTGTGTATGAACCAGGCGATAGTTTAGGGATATTTCCACAAAATGACCCTGTTCTTGTCGATCAACTTATAGAAGCAATGGGGTGGAACCCGGAAGAATCGGTACAGGTAGATAAACAAGGGGAATTAAGATCCGTTCGGGAAGCACTTCTTTCCTTTTTTGAAATTACCCGGTTGACGAAACCGTTGCTGGAACAGGCAGCAGAGCTAACTAGTAATGAGCAGTTAAAAACACTCCTTGACCCTGAACGGAAAGAAGATTTGAAAGAGTATCTGGAGGGCAGGGATCTGCTTGATCTTATCCAGGATTATAAAATCCAAGCTTCACCACAGGAGTTCGTGACTATATTACGGAAAATACCACCACGATTGTATTCAATTGCGAGCAGCCTGAAGGCGAATCCGGATGAAGTACATCTTACCATTGGAGCATTGAGGTATGACGCTCATGGGCGAAGCCGATCGGGGGTATGTTCCGTCCAGTGTGCAGAACGATCCCAGCCTGGCTACACGCTTCCAGTCTATATTCAGCATAATCCTAATTTCAAACTTCCGGAAAACCCAGATACTCCTATCATCATGATCGGGGCAGGAACAGGGGTGGCACCTTATCGGGCATTCCTGGAGGAACGGGAGGAAATCGGAGCAGAGGGAAAAACTTGGTTGTTTTTCGGTGAGCAGCATTTTAGATCAGATTTCCTTTACCAGACGGAATGGCAGAAGTGGCTGAAGGAAGGCTTGCTTACCAGGATGGATGTCGCATTTTCCCGGGACACAGAGGAGAAAGTCTATGTTCAGCATCGGATGCTGGAAAAAGGCAAAGAACTATACCAATGGTTGATCGAAGGAGCCGTCATCTATGTATGCGGCGATGAAAAACATATGGCTCACGATGTTCAAAATGCCCTCCTGACCGTTTTGGAACAGGAAGGCGGTCTGGAAAAGGAAGAAGCAGAAGATTATCTGAGTAAAATGAGGCAGGAAAAACGATACCAGCGTGACGTTTACTAAGGAAACAGGGACATAAAGGGGAAGGAGTTTAAGTATGACAGACCAGAAAAAGAAGCATCACCATGGCCCGCCCAGTGAAATGGAGAATATAAAAGAAAAAAGCGACCACCTCCGGGGTACAATTACCGAAAGCTTTTCTGACCCGATTACAGCGGGAATAAAGGATGAAGATGCCAAGCTGTTGAAATTTCATGGCAGCTATCAGCAGGATGACCGGGATGTACGGAATGAACGTAGAAAGCAGAAGCTGGAGCCAGCTTACCAATTCATGGTGCGTGTCCGTCTCCCAGGGGGCGTAGCAACACCGGATCAATGGCTTACCATGGATGAGGTAGCGGACCATTATGCAAATGGGACGCTCAAACTGACAACTCGTCAGACGTTCCAGCTGCATGGCGTTTTAAAATGGAATATGAAGAAAAGTCTTCAAAAGATGAATCAGTCGCTAATGGATACCATTGCTGCTTGTGGTGACGTCAACCGTAATGTCATGTGTAATGTTCAGCCGTACCAGTCAGAAACACATGCAGAGGTCTATGATCTGGCGAAGGAATTAAGCGATCATCTTCTTCCGAAAACGAAAGCTTACCATGAGATTTGGCTGGATGAGGAAAAAGTAGCCGACAGCCGGGAACATGAAGAAATCGAGCCAATGTATGGTAAATACTATCTGCCAAGAAAATTCAAAATCGGAATCGCGGTGCCTCCTTCTAATGATATTGATGTGTTTTCGCAGGATTTAGGATTTATTGCGATTGTGGAAGCAGGCAAATTAAAAGGATTTAATGTAACTGCCGGTGGCGGCATGGGGATGACTCATGGCGATACAAACACATACCCTCAATTGGGGCGTGTCATCGGCTTTTGTCCTGCTGATAAGATTACAGAGGTTGCGGAAACCATCATTACCATCCAGCGCGATTATGGAAACCGCTCCGAGCGGAAAAATGCCCGGTTTAAATATACGATTGATGCACATGGAGTGGATTGGCTAATCAGGGAATTGAACGATAGACTGGGATGGGAGTTGGCAGAAGAGCATCCGTATCACTTTGAAAATAACGGTGACCGTTATGGATGGATGAAAGGGAATGGGAAATGGCATTTGACATTGTTCATCCAGAATGGAAGGATTCAGGATAGCCATGAACAGTCCCTGAAAACGGGCTTAAGAGAAATTGCCAAAGTTCATACGGGTGATTTTCGGCTTACTCCGAACCAGAATGTAATCATTGCCAATGTGACGGAAGAAAAGAAACGGGAAATTGATTCACTTGTCCAAAAATACGGTTTGACTGATGGTGAAGAGAATTCTGCACTGCGTAGAAATTCTATGTCCTGTGTTGCTCTCCCTACCTGCGGTTTGGCAATGGCGGAGTCCGAACGTTACCTGCCTGTGCTGCTGGATAAAATCGAAGATATTCTGAAAGAAGCAGGTCTTGAAGAGGAAGAAATAGTCATCCGAATGTCCGGTTGTCCCAATGGATGCTCACGACCTGCATTGGGTGAGATTGCCTTCATCGGAAAAGCACCAGGTAAATATAATATGTATTTGGGTGCCGGTTTCACTGGCGACCGTTTAAATAAACTTTATCGTGAAAATATAGGAGAAGAGGAAATTCTTGCTGAATTAAAACCTATATTGTTCGATTATGCAGAGAAGAAAGAGGACAAAGAACATTTCGGAGATTTTGTAATCCGTGCCGGGTATGTAGAAGAGGTTCATTCGGGCCTTGATTTCCATAATTGAAACACAAAAAGCTGACGCCTTCCAGGAAAGTGTCAGCTTTTTGGAGCTTCATTTTCAGTTTTATGTTCAGGGTTGTTATCTTCATTATCTGGAAGTGGATCTACCGTGTGCTTATAATTGTAGCCAGAGTTGACAGCGAAACCGAAAGCGGCAGCAATTCCCAAAACAATGAGCACGGAAACAATCATAATGATGGTGTAAGTCATACCAACACTTCTTTCTTTTAATAAAAATAATAAAGAGAGGAGAATTCATCTCCTTCTCTCTATTATTGTTTCACAAAACGCCTTCATTTACTATTACTGATTTGTTTTTTCTTTAATGAATGCCACAACTTCATCTGCTGTACCCATAGCGAGCAGGGTGTCTTTATAAGAAGCCATTTCCTCTCTGGATAAGTCCTTCAGCTGTGTACGTGCAGGAAGAATGGATGTTGAGCTCATACTGAATTCATCAAGTCCCAACCCAAGCAGGATAGGAATAGCTATGGAGTCTCCGGCCATTTCGCCGCACATACCTGCCCATTTTCCTTCTGCATGAGCCGCTTCGATGACGTTATTGATCAAGTTCAATATCGCCGGGTTGTATGGCTGGTACAAGTAGGAAACTCGTTCATTCATACGGTCGGCTGCCATTGTATATTGAATCAGATCATTTGTTCCGATACTGAAGAAGTCGACCTCTTTAGCGAATTGGCGTGCAATCATCGCAGTCGCTGGAATTTCTACCATAATACCAACTTCGATGTCATCGGAAATGTCATGGCCCTCTTCTTTCAGTTTCAACTTTTCTTCATTGAGCATGTTTTTCGCTTCACGGAATTCTTCCAGCGTAGCGATCATCGGGAACATGATTTTCAGGTTACCGTGCACACTGGCCCGCAAAAGCGCACGCAACTGGGTACGGAAGATATCATCTCGCTCCAGGCAGAGACGGATAGCGCGGAAGCCTAAAAATGGATTCAGTTCTTTAGGAAGATCAAGGTAATCCAGTTCTTTGTCACCGCCGATGTCGAGTGTACGGACGACTACAGGCTTGTCTTCCATTTGTTCTAGTACGGACTTATAAGCACCGAACTGCTCTTCCTCCGTTGGTAGTTGACTCTTCCCCATATAAAGGAATTCGGTACGGTAAAGGCCGACACCTTCGCCACCGTTATTCAATACACCTTCAACGTCATCTGGTGTACCGATATTTGCCGCAAGCTCGACGTGCGTTCCATCCGCTGTGACGGTTGGCTCATCCTTGAGCTTCGCCCATTCTTGTTTTTGTTTTTCAAAATCGTTCATTTTCTGTTGATAAGATTCCAATTCTTCCTCGGAAGGATTTACAATTACATCACCATCAATTCCGTCAACAATGATTGTTTCATCTTTTTCAGCTTTACTGGTGATTTCTTTTGTTCCAACTACCGCAGGAATTTCCAGGGAGCGTGCCATGATAGCTGAGTGGGAAGTACGACCTCCGATATCTGTCGTAAACCCTTTGACATACTGTTTGTTCAATTGAGCAGTATCTGAAGGGGTGAGATCGTCTGCTACAATAACAACTTCTTCATTGATTAAAGCAGGATCCGGGAATGTAACCCCCAATAGGTGAGCCATGACGCGCTTGGTGACATCCTGGATATCAGCGGCACGTTCGCGCATATATTCATTATCCATGTTTTTGAACATATCGATGAACATATTTGCTGTCTCATCCAATGCTGCTTCAGCATTGACGTTTTCAGACTTGATTTTATCCTCAATCGGCTGGATCAATTCAGGGTCGCTAAGTACCAGCAGGTGGGCAGAAAAGATTTCTGCATGCTCATCCCCAAGTGATTTCTTTGTATGTTCTTTAATTTTCTCAAGTTCAGCCTTGGAAATGTCCAGTGCTTCATGCAACCGTTTCACTTCATCTTCCGGAACGTCGACATTGTTTTTGTTATAGGAAAGGTCTGGAGCCTCAAGGCGGTATACCTTTGCGATAGCAATACCGCTGGAAGCTGCAATCCCTTTGATGTGACTCATGTTGTTATTCCCCCAGGCCTTCGTTTTTCATGGTTTCTTGTAATTGTTGAATCGCTTCTTCTTCGTCATTGCCTTGAGCTGTAATTTTCACATCTGCTCCAGATGGAATACCAAGACTCATAATACCCATAATGGATTTCAAGTTTACAGCCTTCTCTTTATAATGCAGGTTAATATCAGACTCGAAATTTCCTGCCTTCTGTACAAGTACTGTTGCCGGGCGTGCATGTACCCCGTCAGACGATGTAATTGTAAAAGTTTTTTCTTGCATGATTTATTCCTCCTCAAAAGAGTTCTCTTTGTTCATACCTTAACTATACCATTTTAAGCTTTTTGCAGGTCTTTTTTCAAGAATCCTACAATAAGAGCACTGATAAATGCTCCGATTAATATAGCGATTGTATAAAGATACCATCCACCTTCTACAAGCGGGAATACGAATACCCCTCCATGCGGGGCAAATAACTGGATTCCGAACAACATGGTAAGGGATCCAGCAACAGCTGAACCTACTACGAGAGAAGGAATAACCCGTACCGGGTCAGCAGCAGCGAAAGGAATAGCACCTTCTGTAATGAAAAATGCACCTAATGGAAGGGCTGTCTTCCCTGCTTCGCGTTCCTGTAATGTGAATTTGTTTTTAAAGATTAAGGTTGCAATTCCCATTGCCAGTGGCGGAACCATACCGCCAGCCATGATAGCCGCAATGAATTCATAGTTTTGAGCGTCAATCATCGCAAGTCCGAATGTATAAGCAGCCTTATTAATCGGACCACCCATATCGATGGCCATCATTCCACCCAAAAGCAGACCTACTAAGGCAAGATTCGTGCCGCCCATACCTTCTAACCAGCTTAGTACCCCACTGTAAATCTGAGTCAAAGGAGGGTTGATAAGAAGCATGATCATTCCCGTACCGAAAATAGCTAGTACTGGATAGAATAACACGGTTTTTAGACCATCCAGCATATCAGGCAATCCTTCCAGCAGTTTCTTAATTCCAAGAGTCAAATAACCAGCAAGGAAACCTGCAATCAGACCGCCAAGAAAACCAGAACCGCTAGTTCCTTCTACACCAGTGGTGATCGCTATTAAACCACCGACCATACCAGGAGCGAAACCAGGGCGGTCAGCGATACTGGAAGCAATGAAGCCGGCCAGTACTGGAACAAGTAAGAAGAAGGCGTTATCTCCGCCAATAATGCTGAGCATTTCAGCGAAGCGATTATATTCATCACTTGATGGGTCTGCTGCATTGATACCGAATAAAAAGGAAATGGCAATCAGGATTCCGCCTCCAACAACGAATGGAAGCATGTTGGAAACACCGTTCATCAAGTGCTTATAAACGCCTGTGCGCTGATTTCCTTCATTGGATGAGCGCTCAGAAGAATTGCCGCCCCCCTGGTAAATCGGAGCATCTTTGTTTACGGCACGCTCCAGAAGTTTTTCTGGCTCATGGATGGCTTTTGCTACTGGCACTTCAATGACAGGTTTTCCTTTGAAGCCTTCCATTTCAACTTTTGTATCAGCTGCCACGATGATTGCGTCTGCTTGTGCGATATCTTCGTCGGTGAGACGGTTTTTGACTCCACTGGAACCATTGGTCTGTACTTTGATGTTAATTCCTTTTTCTTTAGCTGTCTCTTTCAATTTATCGGCAGCCATATAGGTGTGCGCGATACCTGTCGGACATGCGGTGACTGCTAAGATTCGACTATCGGAACCCTCTGCTTCCACTTCGCCTTCATCTTCTTCAGCCTCTTTGGCATTGATAGCTTCGATGACTTCGTCTTCTGTTTTTGCCTGCTCGAGTTGTGAACGGAAATTTTTATCCATTAAGAAAGAAGATAAGCGGGATAAAGTTTCCAGGTGTGTCTTATTAGCACCTTCAGAAGCTGCAATCATAAAAAACAGGTTTGTCGGCTGTCCATCAAGGGATTCATAGTCAAGTCCTTCGGATGAGCGGCCAAATGCAATGGCTGGTTCTTTTACCGCACTTGTCTTAGCGTGGGGAATAGCAATTCCTTCACCTATCCCGGTGGTACTTTGTGCTTCACGTTCTAAAATGGCCTCTTTAAATCCTTGCTTATCATTTAAACGTCCTGCCTGATCCAATTTACTTACCAGTTCATCGATTGCTTCCGCTTTGGAATGAGCGGATAGGTCCAACAGAATCGTGTCTTTTTTCAATAAATCTGTTATTTTCATGAAAATCCCTCCTTTAATTTAACCCGGTAACTTCAATATCCTGGAGCAGTGCATCTACTTCTTCTTGTTTACAGAGGTCGTCATTGAATGCTGTAGCACTTCCGGCAGCTACCCCATATCGTAAGGCTGTTTCAACGTTGTTTCCGGTCGATAGACCTGCCAAGAAGCCAGCTACTACTGAATCTCCTGCTCCGACTGAGTTTTTCACTTGTCCTTGTGGGACATTAGCAAGCAAAGCACGCTGGGAATCGACTAGAACAGCACCATCTCCACCCATAGAAACAATGACGTTCTTGGCACCTTGCTCAACCAGTTTTTTGGCATAAAAGACGGCGTCGTCTTTAGTAGTGACGTTTGTTTCGAACAACTGACCTAACTCGTGGTGGTTCGGTTTCAACAACATTACCGGTGATCCAACCAGCTGTTTAAGTGCAGCACCAGAGGTGTCAGCCACTAAAGAAATATTATTCTGTTTGCATATGCTGGCGATTTTCAAGTAAATATCTTTATCCAGGGAAGCTGGAACACTCCCTGCAATTACTAATGTATCTTCTGGTGATAGTTTTTCTATGGAAGATAACAATTCTGTTTGCTGGGCAGAAGTGATCGACGGACCTGGTCCATTGATCTCTGTTTCATCGCCTGATTTCATTTTGACGTTAATGCGGGAAGGTTCTCCTATTTCTATAAAATGGTGGGACACTCCCTCTTCATCTAAGAAAGAACGGATGAACTCACCCGTGAACCCCCCGGCAAAACCTAAAGCGGTGGAAGGGGTAGACAGCTGGTTCAGTACGCGGGAAACATTAATCCCTTTGCCCCCCGGATAATATAAGGTTCTTTCTGCGCGGTTCAACCCTCCTGGTTTAAACTTATCCACATGCATAATGTAGTCAATGGAAGGGTTCAGCGTACACGTATATATCATGATGTCACAACCTTTACTTCTGTTAGTTCTTTAAATGATGGTAATAAATCATCAGGGGCATCCGAAATGATGACAGCATCCTTAATGTCTGCAACTTTAGCAAATGTCACTTCATTGAGCTTTGAGGCATCAGCTAATATGAAAGTTTCTCCCGACAATTGAAGGGCGGTATTTTTTACAACCGCTTCCTCAGGATCGGGCGTCGTAAATCCTTCTTTGGGATGGACCCCGTTGATACCGAGAAAACTTTTATCGAAACGGTAATGTTTTAGGCTTTGGACAGCATGTGCGCCGATTACCGCACGCGTCTTTCGTTTAATTCGGCCACCGATCACGTATGTGTCAATGTCATAGCTGGTCAGGGTCTCCAAGTGGGAAAGCCCGTTGGTGACGACTAATATATTTTTTGGGGCTAAAAAAGGAATCATCTCATAAGTGGTCGAACCGGCATCAAGAAAAATACTATCGCCTTCCCGGACAAGGCTTGCTGCATATTTGGCAATGGCTTGTTTTTCATTAAGGTGGACTGTCTTTTTTTCCTGCAGGCTAAGTTCTTCACTTGCTGCACTTTTTATGGAAGCTCCCCCATGGACCCGGCGGAGTTTCTTCTTTTCCTCTAAAAAGCTGAGATCACGCCTGATGGTAGATTCTGAAGCATTGGTAGCTTCGACGAGTTCCTTCATTTTAACTGTTTTTCTATCCTGTAGCAGGCTCAAAATAACCTGGTGGCGTTCAGGGGTCAACATAGGCTGACACTCCTTTCAAGTTAACCTACATTTATCATAAAGGAAGCCCTTTCATTTTTCAATCAAAAACATTCAAAATCAATCAAATTCAGTCGAATTTGTGAATGAAATCAGTCATTACCATTCAAGTGTGTTCTTTTACGTACTTTTACAAACAGTAAATGACAGGCAAAGAAACAAGTCTTTTAGGGTCAGTCAATTTGTCACCTGGAGCATTCTATATTATCTTGCCCATAATGGGAATTTGTGCTACATTTACATTATGTATTTGTGCGTTCTTAGGAGGTGTCAGTCACATCATGCAAACACTCGCAATCACGTTATTAACAGTCGATACACTGGTCATGATCGTTCTAGTTCTTCTTCAATCCGGTAAAAGCGCAGGTCTTTCAGGTGCCATTTCCGGTGGGGCTGAACAATTATTCGGTAAGCAAAAAGCAAGAGGAATCGATGCCGTACTCCACAAAGCTACCATTGTTACGGGAGTGCTATTCTTCGTATTCGCATTTTTAGCTGCTTATGTATTAAGTTAATAATGAAGCCAGAGAAAGCCGCGCTGATCTAGCGCGGCTTTACTTTTTGCTTTTAACAGAAATAGAAAGCAAACAGGTAGGAAGTATATGGAGCCGTCTGCTAAAATAAAAAGGCTTGCTAAATGAGAATGAAATCTACTGTTATAGGGAATTACAAAGGTAAGGAGAGAACTGACATATGAAAATAAAACAACCACAACCGTTTACGTTTGAAGAAGGAGAACGTGCGGTATTGTTACTACATGGATTTACAGGACATTCCGCAGATGTTCGAATGATGGGACGCTTTCTGCAAAAACATGGTTATACTAGTCATGCGCCTATTTACCGAGGACATGGACTTCCGCCGGAAGAGCTGACGAAGGCTACCCCTGAAGATTGGTGGGAAGATGTACAGGAAGCCTTGAACCATCTACGGGAACTGGGCTATGAAAAAATAGCTGTGGCAGGTCTTTCGCTTGGAGGGGTGCTTGGACTAAAGCTTGCTTATTCAGAGCAGGTTAGAGGTGTCATTCCAATGTGTGCGCCGATGTTCTTTGATAATGAAGAACAATTGACGGGAGGATTTCGCTTCAAAGCAAAAGAATATAAGCAATTAGAGGGGAAAGACAAAGAAACGATCCAGCAGGAAGTAGAAGAGCTGATGGATCAGTCGGAAGATATGTTTAAGCAGCTCGGGCAGTTTATTAATGAAGTCCATGACCATATCGATCACATTTATACCCCGACTTTCGTTGTTCAGGCCGCTAAAGATGAAATGATCAACAAGGATAGTGCTAACTATATATATAACCATGTGGAATCCGATCACAAAGACATAAAATGGTATGAGAATTCGGGACATGTCATCACGATGGATAAAGAAAAAGATGAACTGCACCAGGATGTTCTTGAGTTTTTAGAATCATTGGACTGGGATTGAGTATCAATGTCCGCCAAGGTCGGAATGTCACGGAACGATAAAGGAGGATGAAGCGTTTTGAGTAAGGAATTGAAAAACAAAGTATTGGACTTTTTTCATGAATCGGCATCAAAACCACTATCAGTACAAGAACTAGAAGAAACGCTTGAGCTCGATGGAGCCGATGACTTTTCAGACCTCATGAAGACACTGAATGAATTGGAAGAACAAGGAGAGCTTGTACGTACACGCAAGAACCGTTTTGGCTTACCGGAGAAAATGAATTTGATCAGGGGACGAATCCAAATGCATGCGAAAGGGTTTGCATTTCTTATCCCCGATGAAGAAGGCAAGGATGATATTTACATCCACCATTCCGACCTTCATTCTGCTATGAATAATGACAAGGTTCTTGTAAGAGTAGAAAAGAGAGATGAGTCTGGAGCAAGACCTGAGGGTGCCGTCATCCGGATCCTGGAGCGAGCAACAGACAAAGTAGTGGGTACTTATCAGCCTAGCAGAAACTTCGGGTTTGTCATCGCTGATGACAAGCGGATACCAAATGATATTTTTATACCGAAAGGGTCGGCCAATGGTGCTGCCGACGGGCATAAGGTAATAGTCAAGATTACCAAATACCCGGAAGACAGGATGAGTGCTGAGGGTGAGATTGAAGAAATCCTTGGACATAAGAATGACCCGGGAATTGATATCATTTCCATTATTTATAAACATGGAATCAAACTTGATTTCCCTGATGAGGTACTGGAACAGGCCAAAAATACACCGGATGAAATTTCACCGGATGAAATCAAAAATCGCCGCGATTTGCGTGATGAAATGATTGTGACGATTGATGGAGCTGATGCGAAGGACCTTGATGATGCTGTTATGGTCAAAAGACTGGACAATGGCAACTTCAAGCTGGGTGTCCATATCGCAGATGTTTCTTACTATGTGGAAGAGGGTTCTCCTATTGATCAGGAAGCTGCTGAACGAGCAACAAGTGTCTATCTGGTCGATCGTGTAATTCCTATGATTCCGCATCGTTTATCCAATGGAATATGTTCTTTGAATCCACAAGTTGACAGGTTGACATTGTCTTGTGAAATGGAGATCGATTCAAACGGTGAGGTAGTGAATCATGAGATTTTCCAGAGTGTCATAAGGACCAATGAGCGGATGACATACAAAGATGTAAATAAGATACTGGAAGATCAGGACCCTGAATTGATGGAGCGATATAAGGAGCTTATCCCGATGTTCACGGACATGGGGAAGCTTGCTGCTACTTTAAGAAGAAAACGTATGGGACGCGGAGCTATCGACTTCGATTTCAAAGAAGCCGGTGTCATTGTCGATGAACAAGGTAAAGCCATCGATGTAAAACTTCGTGAGCGTTCTGTCGCGGAGCGGTTGATTGAAGAGTTCATGCTCGCAGCCAACGAAACAGTTGCAGAGCATTTCCATTGGATGGATGTGCCGTTCATTCACCGGATTCACCAGGATCCAGACCCTGATAAGCTTCAGCATTTCTTTGAGTTCGTTGCCAACCTCGGATACGTGGTGCGCGGTACCGCCAACGAAATACACCCACAAGCACTGCAAAAAGTGTTGGAAGGGATCGAGGGAACCCAGGAAGAAATGATTATATCCAAATTGATGCTCCGTTCGATGCAGCAGGCAAAATATGATCCGCAAAGTATCGGCCACTTTGGGCTTGCTACTGATTTTTATACCCATTTCACGTCACCAATCAGGCGTTATCCAGACTTGATTGTACACCGGTTGATCCGAACTTATTTGGTAGAAAAGAAACTGGATGAGAAAACGCAGCAGCATTGGAAAGAAAAAATGCCTGAAATTGCCCGTCATTCTTCTGAGATGGAGCGGGCAGCCGTCGATGCGGAACGGGAAACAGATGACTTGAAGAAAGCTGAGTATATGCAAGATAAAGTCGGGGAAGAGTTTGAAGGTGTTATCAGTTCAGTAACCAGCTTCGGCCTATTCGTGGAACTGCCAAACACTGTTGAAGGACTTGTCCATGTCAGTTATCTGACTGATGACTATTATCATTTTGAAGAACGGCAGTATGCCATGATCGGTGAGCGGACAGGAAATGTGTTCCGTATTGGTGATGAAGTGACCGTCCGTGTGACGAACGTAAATCTCGAAGAGCGCGTAGTCGACTTTGAAATTGTCGGGATGAAACCGCGCAAAGAACGTGACCCAAATGCCAAGCCGAAGGTCATCAAAACAAGAAGTGCCAATCGTACTTCTGAAAACAAGAGCGGGAAGAAAAAAGAAAAGGGTAAAAACAAGAGTAAGAAGCCTTTCTATAACAATAAAGGACTGAAACAAAGAAAGAAGAATAAGAAGAAAAAGAAATAATATAAAACAAAAAGCTGCCGGTAATGCTGGCAGCTTTTTTGTTTAATTGGAGGTTAAAACCATTTGCTATATAGTCTCCAAGGCTTTTGTACTTCGAAAATAGATGGGTCAGGTATGTTTTTAAATCCAGTTTCGGAAAAATCAATCCAGGCTCCAGCGGCTTCCGGGTTTTCGTTCCAGTTTTGATAGACTGTTTCGAAAAAGCCTGGCTGCTCGAAATGATCGTCCCAAAAGTATTTTACATGTGTATGAAGGTCACCTTTTTGATCGTTACGGAAAATGACAAATCTATCTTCTTCCGGGTTTATGTAAAAGGTGCATTCGTTTAAGTATTCATCCGTGAATAGTACCTTATCAAACGGCAGAGGGTAGTAGCATTCATAAGGGAAAGCTCCAAGGGCATTATCATTAAGTGATGATAACAGGATTCTTTTCTGGTCAAGTTCTTCAATCTTCTTCCATAGCCGACCACTTTTACCTGGATGATGTGTTTTTGTCTTTAATATCGCATAGTAATGGACAGGTCCGGGCTTCATTCCCGATCTTTCAATCACGCGCTGGGCGGGATAGTTGTGAGTTTGTGTATTAGCGCCGATCCAATGAATATTTGGTTTCTTACTTAATAACTCAGCGATGAAGGACATCACTTCCGTACTAAAACCATGCCCGATATAACGCCGGTCACTACGCATTCTCCCAAGCATGGCAAACTTATCAGCAAAAATAGTGTAACCTGCTACACTTAATAAAGCTTCCCCTTGGAATAATCCGTATATATCATGCTCCTCCGATTCGATAAGTTTTGGGAAGATACGGATAACATAGTCATCTTCAATCCCTGTATCCATTTTTTTCAGGTTATCTAAATCTCCCCACTCCAGCTTTCGAATATCAAGCACTTGTTTTCCCAATGTCCCCGCCCCTTTTTTATACTTCAAGAAAGTTAAACCTTGTTCCAGGATTAAAGTATAAGAAAAACTAGGCTCTCACCATAAATACTTGGTGATAAGCAAGTCTTTCTAAAAGAAATTTCCAAAAATATAATCTCATATGCTAATTGTAATTGTCTATAACGATGCCTGTTTAATTGGATTATCTTTGCTTTTTTGGTACAATAATCTTCACGGCAAATAGAGGAGGAACCATTATGCCTAAAGGAAAAGGAAATGCAATCGCACAAAACAGAAAAGCCAGTCATGACTATTTTATAGAAGAAACTTTCGAAGCCGGCATGGTTCTGCAGGGTACAGAAATTAAATCAATCCGTGCAAAGCGGGTCAACCTGAAAGACAGTTTTGCAACCATTCGTAAAGGGGAAGTATTTCTCCATAACATGCATATTTCTCCTTATGAACAAGGGAATAGATATAATCATGAACCAACTCGGACAAGGAAACTGCTGCTGCATCGCAAAGAAATCGATCGTTTGATCGGTGCGACCCAGCAAGAAGGCTATTCTTTAGTCCCATTAAAGATATACATTAAAAATGGCGTAGCAAAAGTGTTGCTTGGCCTAGGTAAAGGTAAGAAGAAATACGATAAACGTCAGGTATTGAAAGAGAAACAGATGAAGCGGGACATCGATCGGGCATTGAAAGAGAGATACTAAATGATGGAAATGCTGGCAGGCATCTTATTTGAACATGAGTTGTGATGTGTTATAATAGTAGTTGTCGATGAAGACAACAAGCACAATTAAATAATAGCTTGCCTATTTAATCCTAACGGGGACGTTACGGATTCGACAGGGATAGGTCGAGCTCAGGTTGCAAGTCGAGGCGACGACTCGTAAAACGTCATTTGCCTAAATATAACTGGCGAATCTAACGATAACCTAGCTCTAGCAGCGTAAGCTGACTTGAGCTGATCCTTCCTGGCATTGTCCGTGTGCCAGATAGAAGGGTCCCAAACTTAAGCGGACTACGCGTTTCTTCACCGCCTGAGGAGAAACGAAGAGACTAATCAGGCTAGCGCCTGGGAAGCCTGTTGGTAGGCTGAACAGGTAGCGAAGCACAATATACCGACTACGCTTGTAGAAGCCTGAGTGCCGATATCTCTGGACGTGGGTTCGATTAGTTAATAGTCGCCTTATGTGGTGACACATAAGTGAAAATCTGGCTTTATCGGTGAAACCTAAGTCACTTTTGGTGATAAGGCAATACCGAGCGGTATGTGGAGTAATCCAACAGCCGTGTATCGACTTATAGGCTGCCATTTTGCAGTGGTAGTACTAGGATGTGAACTCTCTCCTTAAGGAAATCCAAAGTTCACATAAAACGCCAGAGAACCTGTATGAACAGGTTCAAGATATAGTCAGTGCCATGACGAAAGCATGGAAGCACATGTCCCACCGTCTCCATCAAACTACGTAGTAGATCAGCATTAGCTGGTCTATTTTTTATGCTTAAATAAAGTATAAGTTTAGAAATACTCAAGTCTCAACAGTACTTTTTGGTTAAATCAGAGTTGAAAAAATTCCTCCTCAAAAGATAATTTCCTCTTTAATGCCTCTTTAGAATACTTTCCGTTCCTTACTGTTACAAGCTCGTATTGTTCTAATATCAATAATGCTCGCTTACGTTTCCGGTCAACTCGTAGAAATGTATGAACATTCTTTAAAACCGTTAATACATCGGTTTTTACCTTAATGTTTAGGGTATAGGAATTTAAATGTTTATCCGGTTTGTAATTTTTTTTATTAATAATTATTCCCCCACCTAAGGCTTGTAGATAAGTGAGAAGTTCTTTATCAGTGGAAGAAATGGTAATGCAGGGTCTTCTATGCTCATTTTTATGGATTCTGGTTAAAGTGATACTTCTTTCTCCATCAATTATCCCTGCCATGTAGGCTGCTTCCCAAGCTTTCATATTGTTTCCTCCCTTGATCTTAACGGGAACTAATGTTCTTGTTTTTATTATACGGTAATGAGCAATATTATTACAGTTTTTCAGTAGCATCATTATTTTACTAGGAGGATGGGGATGCATTATCAGTCAGTTAAGGTAAATAATAAAAAGATCATGAAGAATTTTATCTATCTTCAAGAGGAGATGAACATATGGCTTTTCTCGAACTTTTGAAAAAAGGGAACAAGTCTTCCGGTGTAGCCGCGCTTGGGAATACCGGACTTGCGATCATCAAAAGCATAGCGGCAGCAGTAAGTGGAAGTGGTGCTATGATGGCTACTGCCATCCATTCCATCGCTGATGCAACTAACCAGGGACTTGTTTACTTTGGCAGCGCCCTTGCTGAAAAAGAGCCGACCAAGCGGTTCCCTACCGGCTTCGGACGGGTGGTCAATTTATTTGTGCTGTTAGCTGTCATTATCATTGGCATCATGGCCTATGAAACGATCTTAAAGGGATGGGAAATCATCCAGCACCCGAAGGCATCGACAAGCTTTTGGCTAAACGTATTGATTCTAGTTGCATCCATCGCCGTCGATGGTTTCATTTTAATTAAAGCAATGAAAGAAGTGGTTAAAGAATCGCGTGTGGATGCTTCGGGCATGCAGATAATTGCTGCATCATTCAAAAATGTCAAATATGCAGCCCCGCCAACAAAGCTTGTTTTTTATGAAGACATTATAGCTACTTCAGGAGCGGTTTTGGCACTAATATCCGTGGTTTTAGCTCACTTTACTGGCTTATATATACTGGATGGAATCGGAACAATTCTGATTGGTGTGTTGCTGATCATCATCGCATTAATGCTTGGTTATGAAAACACAATGGGGTTGATTGGTGCTGCTGCCCCGGAAATTGTAGAAAATAGGATTGCTTCCCTCATACTTGCCGATAAGGATGTCGAGGACATCAAGAGGCTTCGTATCATTCGTGAGGGAGATGATTACCATGTTGATGGTGCTATCGAGTTAAGAGGTGGAATGACGTTAGCAGAAGCGGATGATATCAAATACAGGGTAAGGGACAGCGTTTTGGAGGATCCTGATGTAGATGATGTAGTCATCGGAATTATTGAAACAGATAAGATCCAAAACTGGGAAGTGGAGGATAAAGAGAATAAATAAATGAACAAAGGAGATTCTCACTTATAGAGAATCTCCTTTTAAATGATAATAACCATTATTTAATTGAGAATGGATAGCCCCTTGTCATACTTCCTGTTTTACAGACAAACCTAGTCCTTCTGCAACCCGCTGACCATATTCAGGGTCTGCCTTATAGAAATGCTCGATTTGCCGTTGTTTAATTTCATCGCTTTCCACTGGCTCCATTGCACCAACAATATTGGATATGAGGCGTGTGCGCTCTTCTTCAGACATCAGGCGATACAGATCCCCTGCCTGTGAGTAGTGGTCATTATGGTCATAAGCTACGCTTTCTGCTACACCTGACACAGGATAGGTTGCTTGTTTGTCCTCAGGATTCTCAGCGGGTCCGCCAGCACTGTTGGGTTCGTAATAGACAGAACCACCGCCGTTGTCATCAAAACGCATTTGACCGTCACGCTGATAATTGTTTACTTCATTTCGAGCCCGGTTGATTGGTAAGGCATGATGGTTGGCTCCCACGCGGTACCGATGAGCATCATGGTAGGCGAACAAGCGCCCTTGCAGCATTTTGTCAGGCGAGACATCAATACCAGGAACCAGTGTACCAGGAGAGAAGGTAGCCTGTTCCACTTCTGCAAAATAGTTCTCTGGATTTTTGTTCAATACCATTCGTCCGACTTCGATCAATGGATAGTCTTTTTGAGACCACACTTTAGTGACATCGAATGGATCAAAACGGTAAGTATCGGCATCTTCGAGCGGCATGATTTGGACATATAGTTTCCATGCTGGATAGTCGCCTTTTTCAATAGCATTAAACAGGTCTTCTGTATGGTAATCAGGGTTTTCCCCGGCGATTTTTGTTCCTGCTTCTTCTGTTAGATTCTTGATGCCTTGTTCAGTTTTGAAATGATATTTCACCCACACGCCGTCTCCATCTGCGTTTGTCCATTTAAATGTGTGGCTGCCAAAACCGTTCATATGGCGGAATGTAGCAGGGATGCCGCGATCAGACATTAAAATGGTAACCTGGTGCAGTGATTCAGGAGACAATGACCAGAAGTCCCATACTGCATTCGGGTTCTTCAGGTGCGTTTTCGGATGACGTTTCTGTGTATGAATGAAATCAGGGAACTTGATCGCATCACAGATAAAGAACACTGGTGTGTTGTTACCGACGAGATCATAGTTGCCTTCTTCTGTATAGAACTTTACTGCAAATCCCCTTGGGTCACGAACAGAATCAGCGGAGCCATTTTCTCCTGCGACTGTGGAGAAACGTACAAATAACGGAGTGCGTTTACCTACTTCAGACAAAAAGTCAGCTTTCGTATATTTCGATACATCATTAGTGACTTCAAAGTAACCATGCGCGCCTGCACCTTTTGCGTGCACTACACGTTCAGGTACTCGTTCTCTGTTGAAGTGGGCCAGTTTTTCCAGCAAGTGGACATCCTGGATCAGAGTAGGGCCGCGAGAACCTGCTGTAATAGAATTTTGATTATCTCCAACGGGAGCTCCCCAGCTTGTTGTTAATTTATTTTTATTACTGCTCATAAAAGTACCACCTCATAATAAGTATTTTCACTACCTAACACAATGATAACACTTATCAAAGAAAAATCAATATCTTTTTATAATTATTATAAATTAACTATTTGTTTAAAGATTAAGGAGTTAGTAGTAGTTTAATTGCAGACATGTCGCATACTTAAACTTGAAAGTAAGAAATATGCAATAAGAGGGAAGACATAAAAAAACTTCCGTGACAACTTGTGGTTGATCACGAAAGTTCAAGATAGTATAGGTATTGGATAGCTGTATCTATTGATTTTATTTTCTTTATAATTAAGCACTTTTCATCACCCTGGACCGTTGACTGACAGCTTTCAAAATAAACAGTTTATCTTGCCTCGTTAACATCTGCCAACTACGTACCTTGATTTTCATGACTTTTCTCTCCTTATTAATGTGAAATATCATGAAGAAAGATTCTGATGATGGGAAACCATAAACTGTTAATTTAATGTATAGTAGCTTATACCGCTTTTCCTGGAGACTTAAACAATAAAAATTGTTACAAGAATCGAGTCAGGAAGGGTTATTTTTGTCGAACCTTGATGAATTTCTGTCGGGTCAAGTTGATAAATACATACATTTGCAGGGAAATGGCGAAAAGAAAATTAAAAAAACTGGTTTGTAGTCAAGAACGTATGGGGAAAGCCTTTGTCTTTTCTTATTCTTTCATCCTCTTTCTTAAACTATATAAAAACTGCACATCTATTGATGTGCAGTGATGGTTATTCGTCATCTTCACCGATAATCCGTACTTCGCGTTCGAGATCAACTCCGAACTTTTCTTTGACGGTTTTTTGGACATGTTCAATTAAAGCAATATAGTCCGATGTAGTGGCATTATTTTTGTTGACGATAAACCCGGCATGCTTTGTGGAGACTTCAGCTCCTCCGATGTTTGTTCCTTGCAGTTTGCTGTCCTGGATCAGTTTGCCGGCAAAATATCCTGGCGGTCGTTTAAAAACGCTTCCGCATGAAGGGTACTCCAGGGGCTGCTTTGATTCTCTTTTGTATGTCAGATCGTCCATTACGGCTTTGATATCTTCATAATTACCTGGTTTCAGGTTGAAGGTTGCTTCTACGACAATGTCTCCATTATCTGGGATATTACTTGTTCGGTAATCTAAATCCAGCTCTGAAGCAAGCCGTTTAACAAGATTTCCTTCTTTATCAACTACGTAAGCATAATCCAGAACATCTTTGATTTCCCCGCCATAGGCTCCTGCATTCATATATAAAGCGCCTCCGACGGTTCCGGGGATTCCACAGGCAAACTCAAGCCCCGATAAGTGCTGCTCCAACGCGTAATATGAAGCATCGATAATTCGCGCTCCACTTTGGGCTACCACTGTATTCCCTTCAGAAGAAATTTTATCAAGATGCTTCAGGTTAATAACTATACCACGTATGCCTCCATCCTTGATGATCAAGTTGGAACCATTCCCCAGCAATGTAAAAGGGACATCTTCTTCCTTGGAAAATTTGACTACATTCTGTATCTCTTCGTAAGTAGTTGGTGTAATAAAGAAGTCAGCTTTGCCGCCAAGTCTGGTATATAAATGGTCTCGCAGCATTTCATCAACTTTTACATTTTCTTCTTTTACAATGTCCATTAATTTATTGTAAATTTTTTCTTTATTGTCCATACCCATCATTCCCATTAAAAATATTCTGTTCGTCACCAGTCATTCTAATATATTAGCATATGAGCCATACATAGGTGAAGTTACAAGCAGGTTACATGCAGTACCCTTCTCTATTTTATTCAAACAAATGTCAAAATTTTTCTGATATGCTTTATAACAATAAAGAAAGCGCTTTTATTTTGTAAAAACTTGATATATTCAGAAAACTCATTGCGTAGCAGGCGACAAATTAGTATCATTACATAATAATAGTCAAAGATTCAGGCTGAGCGCCTGGCGTAAATAAAGGAGTAGGAAGGTGTAGCTGATGGAAAACAAAAAAGACTTACGCATACGAAGTAAAGTAATCAGTGAAGGCGTTAATAGGGTACCGAACCGTTCCATGTTAAGAGCGGTAGGATTTCAAGATGAAGATTTTCAAAAACCGATGATCGGCATCGCCAGTACGTGGAGTGAAGTTACTCCTTGTAACGTACATATCGACCGGCTTGCCAGAGAAGCAAAGAGCGGAGCTTCAGATAATGGTGGAGCTCCAATGATTTTTAATACCATTACTGTTTCCGATGGGATTGCCATGGGACATGAAGGAATGCATTATTCTTTACCTAGCCGGGAAGTCATTGCGGATTCAATCGAAACGGTGACGAACGCTGAACGGCTTGATGGCGTCGTAGCCATCGGAGGTTGTGACAAGACAACGCCTGCATGTGTCATGGCGATTGGAAGAATGAACATCCCATCCGTATATGTATATGGGGGCACAATCCAGCCGGGTAAACTGGATGGAAAAGATATTGATATTGTTTCTTCCTTTGAAGCAGTCGGGCAGTATCAGGAAGGCACAATCAATGAAGAACAGCTTCATAGAGTAGAATGTAATGCCTGTCCGGGGGCTGGAGCCTGCGGCGGGATGTATACCGCCAACACGATGGCTTCTGCCGTAGAAGCTTTAGGAATGAGTATCCCGGGTTCTTCCTCCACACCTGCTGTTAACGATTATAAGGAACAGGAGTGCCGACAAGCAGGAGAAATGGTAGTTGAACTACTCGAGAAAGAAATTTATCCACGGGATATCATGACAAAAGAAGCATTTGAAAATGCCATTACCGTTGTCATGGCACTTGGTGGTTCTACAAATGCGCTCTTACATTTAACCGCCATGGCTCATTCTGCAGGAGTCGATCTTTCCTTAGACGACTTCGAACGGGTAAGGAAAAAGGTACCATTTATTGCAGATATGAAACCAAGCGGTAAATATGTGATGCAGGATCTGTATGAAGCAGGAGGCGTACCGGCTGTTATGAAACTGCTTCATGAGCATGGACTGCTTCATGGTGATTGTTTGACAGTGACTGGTAAAACAGTAGCAGAAAACCTGGAAGAAGCACCATCACTGAAAGAAGGACAACAAGTAATTCTTCCGCTTGACAGCCCGATTAAGCCGGAAGGGCCACTTGTCGTTCTGCGCGGGAACCTGGCCCCAGAAGGAGCAGTTGCTAAAATGTCTGGTTTGAAAATCAGCCGTTTTGAAGGACCAGCGCGAGTTTATGATAGTGAAGCAGACGCGACTAAAGCAATTGAAGGTGGAGAAATTAAAGAAGGGGATGTCCTGGTAATCCGTAACGTTGGTCCAAAAGGAGGGCCAGGAATGCCAGAAATGCTTTCTATTACATCCATGATTATTGGAAGAGGGCTGGGAGGCAAGGTCGCCCTAATGACAGATGGCAGATTCTCCGGTGGATCACATGGGTTTGTAATTGGACATGTATCCCCAGAAGCCGTTGTCGGCGGTCCGATTGGTTTGTTGAAAGAAGGCGACACCATCACGATTGACAGTGAAACCCAGGAAATCAATGTTGGTATAACGAAAGAAGAATTTGAACGTCGCCAAGATGAATGGCAACGCCCGGAACTGAAACACAAGACAGGTGTACTTGCCAAATATGCCCGTCTGGTATCATCTTCAGCAAAAGGGGCAGTAACAGATTTGGAACTCGATTGAATATAGGATAAGGGTCAGCCCCAAAGGCTGACTCTTTTTTTGTGTGTGCCCGGCATGTGCGCACGCTTTAGGGTTCAAGTCCCGAGCGGTGAAGGTCATTGTAACCGTTAGCTGAAGGCAAGGGTGTCTGGGACGACCTGGAATCTGAAGGAAGCTGGAGG